>NZ_JBHUVA010000018.1:0-93170 GCF_042670805.1 Micromonospora sp. NPDC057141
GGTACGCGACAGCGTGCCGGCCCCGTCGCCGCATCCCCGCCCCGGAGCAGGTCGAACGGGTGTGGCATGGTGGATAGCGTGGTGAATCCGGCTGGCGAGCGTTCAGGTGCCACCGGCTCCGCTCGGCGGGGTCGGGAGAGCACGGGTCAGTTCGGCGCGCTCGGCCTGCACCTGGCCGATGCCCGCGTCGAGGCGTCCGTGCTGGGCCTGTTGGAGTCCGTCGAGGCGGAGCTGCGGGCCACTGTCACCAGCGCCGACCCGCTGGTGACCGAGGCCTCCCGGCACCTCGTGGAGGCCGGCGGGAAGCGGTTCCGCCCGCTGCTGGTCGCGCTGGGTGCCCAGTTCGGCGATCCGGCCGACCCGCGGGTCGTCTCCGCCGCCGTCGTGATGGAGCTCACCCACCTGGCGACGCTCTACCACGACGACGTCATGGACGAGGCCGCCGTGCGGCGTGGTGCCCCGAGCGCCAACTCCCGCTGGACCAACTCGGTGGCGATCCTGGTCGGCGACTACCTCTTCGCCCGCGCCGCGGACCTCTCGGCCGACCTGGGCCCGGAGGCGGTGCGGTTGCAGGCGCGCACGTTCGCCCGGCTGGTGCACGGCCAGATCGCCGAGACGGTCGGCCCCCGGGAGGGGCAGGACCCGGTCGCCCACTACCTGGGCGTGATCGCCGAGAAGACCGGCTCGCTGATCGCCACCTCGGCCCGCTTCGGCGGCCTGTTCGCCGGGGCGTCCGCCGCGCACACCGAGGCCCTGGCGGGGTACGGCGAGACGATCGGCGTCGCCTTCCAGCTCTCCGACGACCTGCTCGACATCGCCAGCGAGTCGGTGCAGTCGGGCAAGACCCCCGGCACGGACCTGCGCGAGGGAGTGCCGACCCTGCCGGTGCTCTACGCACTCGCCTCGGACGACGCCGACGCCGCCTCGGTGCGGCTGCGGGAGATCCTGGCCACCGGCCCGCTCGTCGACGAGGACCTGCACGCCGAGGCGCTCGGCCTGCTCCGCGAGTCGCCGGCGCTCAAGCGTGCCCGGGAGACCGTCCGCAGCTACGCCGAGGACGCGCGGGGGCAGCTCGCCCTGCTGCCGGAGACCCCGTCCCGCCGGGCGCTGGAGTCCCTCTGCGACTACATCGCCGACCGCACCGGCTGACCACCGGCCCGTCCCGGGGCGGGCTCTGCGGCCTACGCGAGCCCGCCTCGGACAACTCACCGTGTCGTTCGACGCACTGACCGTTTAGGATGATCTGGCAGCGTCGACCCGAACAGGCATTTCGCCGGACGCCTGGATTTCATATGGTGTAAGTCCCCGGCGGCGGAGGTGGTTGTGCGCGACCCCTTGGCGGAACCTTCGGATCTCATCCGAAGTGTGTCCCGCGCGCTACGCGTGCTCGAATCGGTCGGTCGCGCCCCGAAGGGGCTGACCGTCAAGCAGATCGCGCGGCGCTGCGAGCTGACCGTGGCCACCACCTACCATCTGGTCCGCACGCTGGCCTACGAGGGCTACGTGATCCGCCGGGAGGACGGCACGTACATCGTGGGGCTGGAGATCGCCGACCGCTACCGCGAGCTGGTCACCGCGTTCCGCGGGCCCGCGGCGGTCGGCGAGTGCCTGCGCCGCGCCGCCCTGGACACCGGCTACAGCCACTACCTGGGGCGCTTCGTCGGCGGCCAGGTGGCCGTCACCGCCGTGGCCGAGGGGCACCGCTCCCCGCACCTGGAGGACATGGTCCCCGGGTTCGACGAGGGGGCGCACGCGACCGCGCTCGGCAAGGCCCTGCTGGCCACCCTCACCGCCGAGCAGCGCTTCCGCTACCTGCGGGAATACGGCATGCGCCCGTTCACCAACGCCACCCTCACCAGCCCCGAGGCGTTCGAGGCGGACGTGGCGGCCGGCGACCGCCGGGGCATGCAGCTCGAGCTCGGGCAGTTCCGGCAGGGGGTGGCGTGCGCCGCCGTGCTGGTCGTCCCCGACAAGGACATGGAACGGCGGATGGTGCTGGCCTGCGCGCTGCCGGCCAGCGAGATGATGACCTCCGCCCGGGTGGTCCGGGCCAAGCTGCTCACCGCCGCCCGGGCCATCGCCGACGCCGCAGCCGCCGAGAGCTGAGACGGGGACGGGCCCCCTCCCTGGTGGGGAGAGGGCCCGCCGCGACGCCCAGCGGACTCAGCTGCCGATCGGGCCGCCGTCCAACCGCCAGGTGACCACCACGCCGGGCTTGGCGTAGTCGCCGTCCGGCCAGGTCGAGGCCGGGTTCTCCACGGTCGCCCCGGTGATCTCACCCGGGTGCTGCACCGCCACGAACACCGAGCGGTTGTCGCCGGTGATGAACGGGCCGCAGGTCTCCGCGCCCAGCGGCACCGTCATGAACTGCTTCAGGTGCCCCCGCTCCGGGCCCTCGACGGCGGTGGCGAACAGGCCGTCATTGCTGCCCAGCGCGTTGCCGTCGGTGGAGATCCAGAGGTTGCCGGTGGCGTCGAAGGCGACGTTGTCCGGGCAGGAGATCGGGGAGACCTTCGCCTTGTCGTACCCGGCGAAGTGGGTCGACGGGTCGGTCGGGTCACCGCAGACGATCGGCAGCGACCAGGCGAACGTCTCGGCGGCGTTGTCGTTGCCGTCCTCGACCAGCTCCAGGACCTGGCCGTGCTTGTTGAGGTTGCGCGGGTTGGCCTCGTCGGCCGGGGCCTTGCCCGCCTTGCCGCGGTCGGTGTTGTTGGTCAGCGCCACGTACACCTTGCCGGTCAGCAGGCTCGCCTCGACGTCCTCCGGGCGGTCCATCTTGGTCGCGCCGACCTTGTCGCCGGCGAGCCGGGTGAAGGTGAGCACGTCCGTGGCGGTCATCCCGTCGACGTACGAGCGGTTGCCGCTGACCAGCTTGATCCAGCGACCCCGGCCGTTGAACGCCCCGTCGGCGGGGAGCTTGCCGGAGCCGTCGATCTCGGCCGCCGAGTTGCCCTCGAGCTGCGCCACATACAGGGTGCCCGACTCCAGCAGGGTCAGGTTGTTCTTGCGGGCCACCCACGAGTCGCCGGCCATGAACTTCTTGTCCGAGACGAACTTGTAGAGGTAGTCGAACCGCTCGTCGTCGCCCATGTACGCCACGACCTGGCGGCTGCGGGCGACGATGACGTTCGCGCCCTCGTGCTTGAACCGGCCCAGCGCCGTGTGCTTGCGCGGCCGGCTCTCCGGGTCGAACGGGTCGATCTCGACGATCCACCCGAAACGGTGCGCCTCGTTCGGGTTCTTCGCCAGGTCGAAGCGCTCGTCGGCGCGGTCCCACTTGCGGTTGCCGCTCGGGTACCGCTCGGTGGTGTTGATGCCGTACCGGGCCAGCTTCGGCTTCAGCTCCTCCGGTGCGGCGTCGCCGCCGACGAAGTACTGGTTGAAGTTCTCCTCGCCGGAGAGCACCGTGCCCCACGGGGTGACGCCGCCGGCGCAGTTGTTCAGCGTGCCGACCACCGTCCGGCCCTTCGGGTCGGCGGCGGTACGCAGCCACGCCGAGCCGGCGGCCGGGCCGGTCAGCTCGAACTTCGTGGCCAGCGCGGTGACCCGCCGGTTGTACGGCCGCCGGCCGCCCTCGACCGGCCGCCACTGTCCCGTGCCGTCGACCCGCTCCAGCTCGACCACGGACATGCCGTGCGCCGCCATGGCGATCTTCACCTGCTCGACGGTGAGCGCGTCGAGGCTGGTGAAGCCGGGGAACATCAGGTCCTCGTTGGTGTACTCGTGGTTGACCACGAGCAGCGCCCGGCGGCCCCGCTTGTCCAGCGGCAGCACGCCGACGAAGTCGTTGTTGTAGCCGAACTGCCTGGCCTGCTTCGCGGCGGTCTGCGCGTGCAGGTCGAACTCCGGCGCGCCCGGCACGACCGGGTCGCCCCAGCGGATCACCACACTGTGGTCGTACCCGTTGGGCACGACCAGGGTGTCGAGCTTGTTCGGCGGGATCGGCCGGAAGGTCAGCGCGCCGTTGCCCACGCCGCCGGAGGGGCGGCCGAACCCGGCGGCCACCGGCACGACCGGGGCGGCCGGCGCGGCGGACGCGGCGCCGGCGCCGGCCAGCGCCCCGGCGGCCGCGCCGCCGAAGCCGAGGACGAGCGCCCCGACCGCGCCGGCCCGGACCACGCCGCGCCGGGACACCTCGGCGTCCACGATGTCGCCGAGGTACGGGTTGGCGGAGGTGTTGGGCACCGGGTGGTCACAGGCGTTGCCGCACCGGTAGAGACAGGTCATGGCGTCACGGCTGCCGTGGCGGGTGGCGCCAAGCAGGGGGAGCAGCCGGGGTCGGTCGCTCATCGGGAGGTGCCTCCAAGGAAGTCGGTGCACGCCGGGGTCGACCCTCCGACGTGCGTACCCGGCGGACGCTAGGAGGGCGTGGTGAGCGCGGGTCGGCCCGAACATGAACCGGGTGTGAACACCTGTGCCGGCACCGCCTCGCCGACCTGCGGATGACCTCCCCGCCGACCTGCGGATGAACCGTTCGGCGGCACCGTACGTACTGTCGGGCGAACGCACCGCTGGACGCGTTCGACAGCGGGAGCCGCTGGACTCCGGCGACAGCGAGGAGGTCGTCATCAGCGACCACGACGCCCAACTGCTGCGCGCGCTGCATGACGAGCATGCCGACGCGCTCTACGCGCACGCCCTGCGGCTGGTCAACGGCGACCGTACCCGGGCCGAGGACCTGGTGCAGGAGACGCTGCTGCGGGCCTGGCGGCACCCGGAGTCACTCGACCCGACGCGCGGATCGGTGCGGGCGTGGCTGTTCACCACCGCCCGGAACCTGGCCATCGACGCGTGGCGGCGGCGCTCCACACGGGTCGGCGAGATCTACACCGACGAACTGCCGGAACCCCCGGAGACGATCGACGAGGCGGAGCGCGCGGTGGAGGCGTGGACGGTCGCCGAGGCGCTGAACCGGCTCAGCCCGACCCACCGCGAGGTGCTGATCGAGTGCTTCTACCAGGGGCGTTCGGTGGCCGAGGCGGCGGTCCGGCTGGGCGTACCGCCGGGCACGGTCAAGTCCCGCACCCACTACGCGCTGCGCTCACTGCGGTTGGCGCTGGCCGAGATGGGGGTGACGGGGTGACCCGCTGCGAGTTCGCGCACGACGACGGGGCGTACGTGCTGGGCGCGCTCGCCCCCGCCGACCGGGCCGCCTACGAGCGGCACCTCGGCGGCTGCGCCTCCTGCCGGGACGCGGTGGCCGAGATCGCCGTGCTGCCCGGCCTGCTCGGCCGGCTCGACCCGGCCGGGCTGGAGCAGTTCCTGGAGCCGCCCGCCGAGATATCCCGGGTGCCCACGCTGCTCGACGCCGCCCGGCGCCGCCGGCGCCGCGAGCGGTCGGCCGCCCGCCGACGGTACGGCCTGACCGCGCTGGCCGCCGCCGTACTGGCGCTGCTCGCCGGCTTCGGCGCGGCCACCCTCCGGCCGCCCGTCGAGGTCACGCCTACGCCCACCCCGCAGGTCGCGCTGGCGGCCATGAGGCCGATCGCCGGCACGGTACCGGTGCACGCCGAGGTGGGGCTGACCGGCACGCCGTGGGGCACCGAGGTCACCATGCGCTGCGGGTACGACCGGCGGGCCGGGCACCGCGAGGCGTACACCTTCCGGCTGGTGGCGCACGGCCCGGACGGCGCGACGGAGCAGATCGGCTCCTGGCTTGCCGCCCCCGGCGACGAGCTGAAGCTGACCGCCACCACCCACTTCACCGACGGCGAGCTGGTCCGCCTGGAGCTGTTGAGGGCCGACGGCACCCCGGTCCTCGCCTACGACGCCCGCTAGCCTCCGCGATCTTGCAGTTGCGGCCCCAGCGAACGGGGATCAATGCCGTGAAACGGGGGCCGTAACTGCAAGATCGGCGGGAGGTTCGGGGGGCGCGGGGGCGTGGGGGTGGTGGGGGTGGTGGAGGGCGTCGGCGGTGAAAGTTAGCAGGGCCAGCCAGACCAGGGCGAAGCCGGCGAGCCGGGCCGGGGGCATCGGCTCGTGGAAGATCAGCACCCCGCAGCCGAGCTGGAGGATCGGGGCGAGGTACTGGAGCATGCCCAGCGCTGTCAGCGGCAGCCGGTTCGCGGCACCGGCGAAGAGCAGCAGCGGGATCGCCGTGGCCGCGCCGGCCAACACCAGCAGCGCGGTGTGCCCGGCCGAGACGTGGCCGAAGGTCAGGCCGCCGGCGGCGGCGAGCCAGCCGAGGTAGCCGAGGGCGGGCAGGGCGAGCATCGCCGACTCCACGAACAGCCCTTCCGCCGCCGGCAGCCCGAGCCGCTTCTTCACCAGCCCGTACGCGGCGAAGCTGACGGCCAGGGTGAGCGCGAGCCAGGGCAGCCGGCCGTGGTCGACGGTGAGCACGGCCACCGCCGCCGTGCCGATGCCCAGCGCCAGCCACTGCCCGGGGCGCAGCCGCTCCCGCAGCACGGTCACCCCGAGCAGCACCGACACCAGCGGGGTGATGAAGTAGCCGAGGGCGGTCTCCACCACCCGTGCGGAGTTCACGCCGTAGATGTAGGTGCCCCAGTTGACCGCGATGAGCGCGGCGGCCACGGCGACGCCGGCCAGCGTCCGGGGCCGGCGCGCCAGCGCACGCAGGAAGCCCACGTTGCGCAGCGCGGCGAGCAGCAGCGCGACGAAGAGCACCGACCAGACGATCCGGAGCGCCAGGATCTCCAGCGGGCCGGTCGGCCGCAGCGCCCTGAGGTAGAGCGGGAAGAAGCCCCAGAGCAGGTACGCGCCGAGGCCGTAGAGGTAGCCGAGGCGGAGCGGGCTCACCCCTGCCCCCGCCCGTCGTACTCCATCCAGCGGCCGGGGTCGACCGGGGCGAAGCCGACCTTCGCGTATACCCCGTGCGCGTCGAAGGTGGCCAGCACGATCCGGCGTACGCCCAGCGTGGCCAGGTGGTCGCGGACCGCACCGGCCAGCCAGGTGCCCAGCCCGCGTCCCCGGGCCGACCGGTCCACGTAGACGTCGCAGAGCCAGGCGAACGTCGCGCCGTCGGTCACCACCCGGGCCACCGCCACCTGCCGGCCGTCACCGGGGCGGTAGACGCCGTACGGCAGCGAGCCGGCGAACGCCCGCCCGAAGGTCTCCCGGTCCCGCCCCAGCGCCCAGTACGCGTCGGTGGAGAGCCAGTGGTGCACGAGGTCGAGGTCGAGCCGGGCCGGATCGGTGCTGAGCTGGTGGCCGTCGTCGCGGGTCATGGTGAACACCCTGCGACGCTAGCGCGCCCGCCCCGTGACGCGCGCCGTGTCTCCGCCCACCCCGCGCCGATCGCCGATCGCAGCGGGGCGGTCTCAGTCGCGGTCGAGGACCGCGCCGAGCAGCCAGGTCACGACGCCGACGAACAGGGCGCCGAGCACCGCCTCCGGCCAGAAGCCGTCCACGTGGAACGGCAGCCCGGCCTCGCCCGCGATCCAGCTCGTCAGCAGGAAGAGCAGGCCGTTGACCACGAGCGCGATCAGCCCCAGGGTCAGCAGGTAGAAACCGCAACCGACGGTCTTGACGATCGGCTGGAGCACGGCGTTGACGACCCCGAAGATGACCGCGACGAGGAGCAGCGCGGTGACCGCCTCGGTGGCCGAACCCGTGTCGAGCGTGATGCCCGGGATGAGCAGGGTGGCCAGCCAGAAGGCCACCGCCGTGCTGCCCAGCCGGATCAGAAGACCCTTCAGGAAACCCATGGTCACGGATCGTGCCACGGACCCGCCACCGGCGGAACCCGCCGACCGGCCCGGTGCCGTCAGCCCCGGCCCGGCTGCGTCAACCCCGACCAGGGCGGCCGATCAGCTGCGACTCGATGGGGGTCGGCGACAGCAGCGCCCAACGCAGCGCCCGGCGGTTCACCACCGCCACCATGTCCTCCCGGATGCGGGTCAGCCACTCGGCCGAGCCGCCGAGGCCGAGCGCGACCCCGGCCAACGCGGCCTCGGCGGGACGCAACGGTTGCAGCACGACCAGGTCGGCCCGGCCCAACTGGTCGACGTCGGACGCGGTGAGGCCGTCCCGGACCACCAGGGTGGACCGCCAGGCCGGCCCGGGATCGGCGTCGGCCGGCACCGGGCCCGCGTCCACCACCAGCAGCAGCGGACGCAGCGGCGAACCGGCCGCTCCACCCACCGCGCGGCCCGGCGGCAGCACCGGAATCGGCCCGTCGGGCGTGGCGACGCCCCGGACGAAGGGCTCCCAGGCCCGGGGCCGGGTCGTCTGGACCGCCACCCGGGCGCCCAGCGCCAGCGCCCGCAGGGCCAGCAGTTGGGCGGCGCGCACCCCGCCGACCAGCATCAACCGGGTGCCCTCCGGCCGGAACAGCCGGATCGTCACCGCCGCCCCGCGCCGGTTCGCGCCGACCATCAGCCCCGCGTCACCGACCGGCAGCTCCAGCTCGTCGAGGACCGCCGGGTCGGCCGTCGCGCCGGGGACGGCGAGGGCGAGGGGCAGCGTGCCCGCCAACGCGGGAAGCTGCTGGCCGTCGAGCCGGTCGAGCTCCGCGCCGGCGCCGTCGGCCAGTCGCCGCAACGCCTGCGCCGCCGCCGCCAGCTCGGCCGGGGTCCAGGCGGCCAGTCGTACGGTCAGCTCGGCCGGCACGGTCACGCCGCCGGCACCGGCGCGTGGCCCCACGCAGAGCGAGACCGTGGTCGCGGCGGCCGGCAGGGTGAGCAGTCGGGGCACCAGCCGCCGCCCCGCGTCGGTCCCCGGGTCCGGCCCGCGCCGCACCCGGAAGGTGGTCTGGAACAGCGCCCCGGTCCGCACGGTCGGCCAGGCTTCCAGCACCGGCCCGCCGCCGTCGTGGTGGGCCAGTTCGGTGAGTACGCGTGGCGCGGCGTGCTCGCCCAGCGGACGGGCGGTCACGGGCCCCAGCCGGCGCACGATCCGCCGGACCACCCCCGAGAGGGCGACCCGCAGGTCCTCGTCGGTCCACCCGTCCACCCGCAGGACCCGCACCGCCAGCAGCACCGAGTCGCGCCCGGCCAGCTGCCCGTCGGTGAGCTGCCGGTACGACGTCGCCACCGTGCTCCCCCCGGCCGTGGCGGCCGGCGCGGGAGAGCCGCTGATCAGCAGCTGGAGCCGGACCGGGGGCAGCTCCGGGGAGACCGGGGGCAGCAGCGTCGACGGCGCGGGCAGCGCCCGGGGCCCGTCGCCGAGCAGGTCGCCCGGGTCGCCGACCTCCAGCACGGCGGTCAGGCCCTCGGCGTCGTCGACCACCGCCGCCGGGCCGCCGGCCAGCTCCGCCGCGCGGATCACCGCACCGGGATCGAGCAGCCCCAGCAGCGCGCCCGGGTCGGTGGTCGACGTCAGGGCGCGCCGGCGGGACAGGTGGCCGCCGGCGACGCCGAGCCAGGAGAACAACCAGCGCCCCCGCACCCGCACCCAGGTGCCGGCCAGCAGCGGCGCGGCCACCGCGACGGCGGCCACGGTCACGGCCGCGCCGCGGCCGATCCCGGCGGCGACCAGTGCCACCGCCGCCTGCGTGGCAACCACCTGACCGACCCGTACCCCGGCCGACCCCCAGGCGGTGGTGGTGGTGGGGATCCACTGTGGTGGCAGCGGCTGTCGGTGCGCCGGCCGGGCCGGGGCCGTGGTCGTGTCGGCCGTCACCGCGCCTCCTCAACGCTCGCCCGGGAACGCCGCCGTGGCCCGGGGTGTGGCTGCGGTCGGTTCCGCAGCGTCATCGTATGGTTCCACCCCGACATCGTGGGAACCGCGGTTGTCCACAGGGGAACAGGGCGGGGTAGCAGAACCGCCATTGGGCCGCTACCGTCAGCGACGAGTTGGCCGACCTCCTCCCGCCCCGGCGCTGCCGCCGGGACAGGCGGGCGGCGCGTCCGCCGCGGGCGCGTCCGACGGCCAGCCACGATCGAGGAGACGAGGTGACGTCCGGAGTGTCCCAGACCCAGGCAGAAGCCGCGGTGATGCAGCAGACCGCCGCGAAGTTCGAGCAGGTGGACCAGTCCCTGCAGTCCATGCTGACCAGCCTGCTGGCCGAGCTGGAGGTGTTGCAGCAGGCCTGGCGGGGTGCCGGCGGGCGCTCGTTCGAGCAGGTGAAGCGGCAGTGGTCGCAGGACCAGGCGGCATTGCAGCGGGCGCTGCGGGAGACCGCCACCGCCATCCGCACCACCGGCCAGCAGTACGACGTGTCCGACAACGAGGCCGCCAGCCGGGTCGCCGGCACCAACCGCGGCATCCAGCTGCCGCTGTAGCACCTCCCGGAAAGGGGATCATCCGATGGACCATGGGGTTCTGGTCGTCAACTTCGCCGCGTTGCAGCAGGCGGGCGCCGACATCCAGCGGGCGTTGAACACGCTGGACAGCCAGCTCGGCCAGCTCGAACGCGACGCCGCCCCGCTGGTGGCGAGCTGGGACGGCGAGGCCCGGCAGGCGTACGAGCAGCGGCAGGCCCGGTGGCGCTCCGCCTCGCAGGACCTCCAGGCGATGCTGCGCGACATCAAGCTGGCGGTCGACGACTCCGCGTCCGACTACCTCGACACCGAGAAGCGGAACGTCAACCTGTTCCAGTGAGCGGCCACCGCCTGTTCCGGTGAGCCAGGCACGGCGGCGTCGGGCGGCAACGCCGGGCGCCGCCGCCGGGGTGCGCGCGTGCACGCTGAGCGCGCCTTCGCGAAATGGCTGAGCGGCAGCGCCCGCGAACGGTGCGCCCGTGCACGCTGAGCGCGCCTTGGGCGGCGCAGGTGGTCAGGCCGCCGGGCGCCAGCGGCGGCGACCGCCTCGGGGCAGCACCACCGCCAGCAGCACGGCGCTCGCCACTGCCGCCCCGGCGACGGCTGCGACGACCACCGCCCGGTCCCGGGCCGCCGCCCGACGGGCCTGGCGGGCGACCAGCGCCGGGTCGACCTCGCCCGCCGCGAGGGCCACGGCTCGGCGAGCCGGTCCCACCGGGCCCGCCCCGGTCTCGGTGACCGCCCGGTACGGGTTGAGCACGCCCGCGCCGTACCCGCCGCCGGAGCCGTTCCCGGGCGCGGGGTCGACCGTGGCGAGGATCTGCCGCGTCACCTGCGCAGCCGTCAACTCCGGCCGATACTGCCGGACGAGGGCGGCGGTGGCCGCCACGAACGGGGCCGCGTAGCTGGTGCCCTCGGCTTGGCGGTGGCCCTGCCCGGGGGTGGCCATCAGCACCTCGCCGCCCGGGGCGACCAGGTCGACGTACGGGCCGGTCTGGGAGAAATCGGCCCGCCGGCCGTCGGAGCCGATCGCACCCACCCCCAGCACCCCGTCGTACGCGGCCGGGTACGGCCGCGGATCGCCGCTGTCGTGCAGGTTGCCGGCGGCGGCCACCACGACCACGTCCCGCTCGACCGCGTAGCCGACCGCCGACCGGACGGCCGGGTTGTCGGTGTACAGCACGACGGAGAGGTTCAGCACGTCGGCCTCGTGGTCGACCGCCCAGCGGATCGCCCGGGCGAAGTCGACGGCGCTGACCGTACGCCCCGACTCGCGCCCCTCGACCACCTGCTGTTCGCTGACGCGTACCGGCAGGATGCGGGCGCCCGGCGCGAGCCCCTGGAACGCGACGCCGGGGCGGGGCTCGGCCGCGATGATGCTCGCCACACCGGTGCCGTGCCCGGCGCAGTCGCTGCTGCCGTCGCCGCCCGGGTCGAGGAAGTCGGTCCCGGCGCTGACCCGCCCGACCAGCTGCGGGTGCCGGCGGTCCACGCCCGAGTCGATCACTCCGACGGTGACGCCGGCCCCGCTGGCCAGCGCGGCGAGCCGCTGCGGGGCGTACCGCTGCTGCGGCCACGGGGTGGCCGCGACCGGTCGGGCCGGGGCCGGCGGGGCGGCGCAGCCGGGGTCCGCGCGATGCGCGCCGGCCGCCTGCGCCGGGGTGGCGGGAAGCACGGTCAGCAGGGCCGCGGCCGCTGCGGCGAGGGCCGGACGCGCGGTGGGCCGGGGCATCGTGCCTCCGTATCGTGTCGGCTTCGAAACCGGATGTTATCCGCTTCCGGATTGTCCGGCGGGGCGTCCCCGGCCAGCCATTGTGATCTTGTTACCACCTTGTAGGTTGTACGCGATGCCTATGGCCTGGTGGCGGGAGGAGAGGTGGCCGTGACCGACTGGGAGCCGGCTACCGAGGCCGAAGCGGCGATGCGGGACGCCCTCCGTGCCAACGACCAGGAGCTCTACTTCCGGATCCTGGCCCGCAGCGACCTGCTGCTGCCGGTCTCCGCAGAGGCGCTGGCCGGGCAGGTCCCGATGGGGTGGGGCACCTGGACCACCGGCGGCCGGACGCACGTGCTGGCCTTCACCTCGCCCGCCGCGCTGCGGGCCTGCCTCGGCGGCAGCCCCGCGCCCAGCCGCCGCAGCGCGTACGCCGACCTCGCCGGCGACTGGCCCAACCACGAATGGTGGCTGGCGGTCAACCCGGGGCTGCCGATCGAGGGCTACCTGCCCGCCTGGTTCGTCTCCCAGCTCTCCAGGGGCGATGTGCGGCTGCCGGGCCGCACCCTCGGCGCCCGCGCCCGCCTGGACCGCGTCGAGTCCGCCGCGAAGGCCCGGGCCACCGCGGTGGTCCCCGGCCGGGACGGGCCGGTGTCGCCCGCGCCCGGCCCGGTGACCGTGGGCCCGCTGCCGGGCACCCCGACCACCGGGCCCGCCGACGCCGGTACGCCCACCACCCGGCTCACCGCGTCGCCGACGGCCCCGCCCCGGCCGCCGGGGGCCGACGAGCCCTCGGCCCTGCCGCACCCGGACGGACCGGCAGGTGGTCGCGCCCGCGACGCCGGTGCCGCCCCCGCCGCCCCCGCCCCCGTCGGTGCGACCGACGGCGAGTCGACGCCGGGCGGCTCGGCGTGGCTGAACGTCCCCCGGCGGAGGCCGCCCGTGGAAGCCCCGCCGGGCGAGGCGGCGGCGATCGGCAACACCCCATCCGCCGCCCCGCCGGGGCCGCCCCCCCAGCCCACCTCCTTCTTCGAGCCGGCGTCCGGTCGCAGCCGCGCGGCCCGGGTGCTCGGCGAACCCCGCCGCCCCGCCGAGCGGCCGGCCCCGCAGACCCGGGGCTTCGCCGGCGGTGGCCAGCCCTTCCCCCGGCGGCGTCCCGCGACGGACCCGCTCGCCGAGCAGCCGACCCAGGCCTTCCGTCCCGCCCCCGCCCCGGCCCCCGCCCCGGAGCCGCCGACGGTGCCGGTCACGCCGGCCGGGGCGGCGCCGGCCGAGGCGCACGGCTCCGCCTCGGCCCACGACGAGCCGACCCGTCTCCTGCGTCCCGGCGGCGTCGTGCCGCCCGTCGTGCTGCCCCGGACGGTGCCGGCGGAGGAGCCGACCAGGGCC
Source organism: Micromonospora sp. NPDC057141 (assembly GCF_042670805.1). Lineage (NCBI taxonomy): Bacteria > Bacillati > Actinomycetota > Actinomycetes > Micromonosporales > Micromonosporaceae > Micromonospora > Micromonospora sp. NPDC057141. The sequence continues at coordinate 13,267 of NZ_JBHUVA010000018.1, forward strand.
TTCCGGGCCGTGCCGCCCGGCGACGAGCCGACCCGTCCCTTCGCGGCGGCCGGCGGTGCGACGGCTGGACTCTTCGGCCAGGCAGGTGGCGTGGGCGCGGACGAGCCGACCCGTCCCTTCGGCACGGCCGGTGCCGGGGTGGCGGAGGGACTGCCGCGTCGGGGCTCCGGGCCGGGGACCGAGCAGGCGTTTCCGCGTCCCCGGCCCGGGGTGGCCGACGAGGAGCCCACCCGGATCCTGCCGGAGCGTCCCGACCCCGCATCGGTCGAGGAACTGGTCGAGGAGTTGCCCGTCTCGATCGCCGAGCCGGTCTCCGGGCCGCCCGCCCCCCGCCAGTCCTTCTCGCCGATCGTCATCGAGGGCACGATCATCGAGGCGCGGGATCTACCCGCCTCGGAACCGGCAACCCCGCCGGATCCGGTCATTCCGCCGGCTCCGCCGGTTCCGCCGCACCCGGTCACTCCGCCGCACCCGGTCACTCCGGCGGACGCGACGGTTCGGCCGGACGCGACGGTTCCAGTGGACGCGACGGTCTCACTGGACCCGATCGTTACGCCCGGGCCGGTCCCCGACCCGGTCGGGGTCGACCCGTCCGCCGCCGGGCCCGCCGACCCGGTGACCGTGCCCATCACCCTGGCCGGCTCCGCAGCCCCCGCCCCGCCCGTCGGCACCGCCGACCCGGAGGCGACGGTGTCCCTGTTCACCCCGTCGACGCGGCCCGCGACCGACCCGTCGGCCGGCGGCGCCGTCGTCGATGCGGATCCGGGGCAGGCGCCGGAGCCGGGCCTGGCGCTGGAGCAGGCCCCGGATCCGGCCGCGTCGCCCGCCCCGGAGTTCCAGCCGGCCAACGATGTCGAGGAGGACCTGCTCGCCGCCGCCGGCACCGGCAGCACCGACACCTTCCTCTCCACCTTGCTGCTGGCCCGGGTGCTGCTTCCGACGGCGCCGGACTCGGCCGACGGCAGCCGGCCCGGCGAGCCGGGCTTCGTCTGGCGGACCGAGCGGCTGGACGGCGAGCGGTACGTGGTGGTCTACACCTCCCCGGAGCGGATGGCCGACCACGTCGAGGATGCGGTGGAGACCGTGTCGGTCAAGTTCGCCCAGCTGATCCGCCGCTGGCCGGACGACGCCTGGTCGTTCGCGGTGAACCCGAACACCCCGGTGGGCGCGAAACTGCCCGGGGAGCAGATCGTCGCGCTGGCGAACTGGGCCGCCGACGTGGGGCTCGGCGACGACGTCGAGAGCGAGCCGGAGCCGCGGCCGGCGACCGGCGTGTCGACCGGCGCGTCCCGACAGGTCCCGCCGCCGGTCGACCCGAACCGGCCGGTGGTGATGCAGAAGGCGGTCGCCCCCAGCCAGCTCTCCTACTACCTGGAGCGCGGCTACGACCGGGTCTCCGGCTTCGTGCACCGGGCCAGCGAACTGGCCCACCTGAACACCCCGGCCCAGCTGCACGACGCGCTCGGCCTGGGCCACCCGGGCTCGCCGTTCGCGCGGGACGCGGAGGAGATCTACGTCCTGCGCTGGCCCGCGCACCGGCCGAGCCTCTACCGCATCCCGTACGGCGGGCAGAACGAGGGTGCCATGCGGGCCATGGAGGGGTGGGTGATCGAGCGTCCGCCGTTCCGGGGCAACGGCTTCGCGCCGGGGGACAGCAGCGACGTGGTGGCCGAGTTCAAGGTGGACAGCGCCCGACTGCCGCACGGCGCGCAGCTGTGGCGGATCGGCGCGGGCGGCACCGAACGGGTGGTCGCGACCCTGGACACGGACGCGCTGCTGTGGCGTCGGGTCGGTGACGGCTGATGCGCGACGGCTACGTGGCCCGTTGGCAGGGCCGGGAATACCAGGCCAGCCCCGACGGCGACGACGTGCGGCTCTACCAGCCCGAGCCCGGCGACGGGTTCGAGGAGATCCGCCCCGGCCGCTACGTCCGGGTGCTGCCGGCGGCTGAGGTGGAGGAGTTGGCGTACGTGCGGACCACCTGCACGTGGCAGGGCCAGCCGTTCATCGTCCTCGCCGAGCACGACGGCTGGCTACGGGTCGAGTACACGGGTGGCCGGTGGCCGGTGGCGCAGGCGATGGGGCTCGAGGTCTTCGACTTCGGGGTCTACCAGGGCTGGGCCCCGGCCGGCGCGGTCGCCGACCTGCGCGAACAGCGGCTCTGACCCGTCCGGCGGCCGGCGCCGGGCACCCGTCCGGCGGCCGGCGCCGTGGGCCGGCCGCAACTGTCAGGACTTCGCCCAGCGCAGAATCTCGCCGAGCACCACGTCCCGCGCCTCGACGTGCGGGAAGTGCCCCACGCCGTCCAGCAGCCGCCACTCGTAGGGGGCCGTCACGTACCGGCCGGAGCCCTGGGCGGTGCGCGGCAGGGACGCGACGTCCAACGCCCCGTGCAGTTGGAGCGTCGGGGTGACCAGGGGCTTCTGCATCAGCCGCACGAACCGGTAGCCGTGCAGCCGCAGCACCGAGCGGAACGCCCAGCGGTAGCCCTCCAGGGCGCAGAATGCGGCCTGCGGGATCCGCATCGCCTCCCGGCAGCGCCGGGCGTACGCGTCGAAGTCGGGGCCGCCGACCCACCGGGGGCCGCCCCAGCGACGCAGCATCTCCTCGACGGCCGCCGCGTCGTCGCGGGTGAGCACGTGCTCGTACCGGGGAAGCTGGAACTTCAGGGCCGGTGTGGCGGCGGCGAACTGGCCCCGCGGGTCGGCGAAGATCGCGGCCCGTAGCCGCAGGGGGTGGGGCGCGCCGAGCACGACGAGCCGACGGACCAGTGACGGGTGGAACGAGGCGGCGGTCCAGCCGATCAGGCCGCCGGCCCCGGCGCCGACCACGGTGGCGGAGCGTTCACCGAGGCCCCGGACCAGGCCGGCGACGTCGGCGGCGAGGGTGTAGCCGTCGTACCCCCGGGGTGGCTTGTCGCTGGCCCCGTAGCCGCGCAGGTCGACCGCGACGGCCCGGAACCCGGCGTCGGCGACGGCCGGCAGCACGTCGTGCCAGGCCCACCAGTGCTCGGGGAAGCCGTGCAGGAGGAGCACCATCGGGCCGGTGCCGGCCTCGACGACGTGGAAGCGGCTGCCGTTGGCCCCGACGAACCGGTGCGCCCACGGCCCCTCGGTCAGGACGCAGGACTCGTCGACGGCCCCGCCACGCTGCTCGGTCATGGCCCCAGCCTAGGACCCCGGAACACCAGGGTAGAAAGGGCGACGCCCGGGCAGGTGACCTGCCCGGGCATCGCGGTGGAGCGGTCGATCAGCGCAAGCCGATCGGTGGATCAGGAGAAGCGGACCTTGATCGAGGTGCCACTCTGCGACAACACCTTGATCTTGGTGCCGGTGGCCGGGACCTTGACACCGTGGTTCGGCAGCTCCGGGTACCAGTACTGCTTGGTGTCGTCGAACAGCGGCTGCGCGGCCTGACCCCGGACGTACTGGGCCTGGCCGTTGATGTGCAGCGTGAACGAGTCCGCCTTCTTGGTGCTGAACGGCGCGTCGTACACCTGGACCCGGGCCCGCCAGGGGTTGCCGGTCAGGTTGTAGAGAGGCTGCGGACGCGAGTCGATGATCAGGTTGCGACCCTCGCCCGGGTGGGCGAACGTGTCGTTGTCCGGGAACCGCAGGTTCCAGTACGAGATCAGCAGGCCCTCCTGGTACGCGTAGTGGTCCACGTAGTCCGGGCGGGTGTTGCCGTAGCCGAAGTAGTACGGGCCGGTCTTGAGGTACTGGTCGTACGAGACGTACGACCGGTGGCCGGCGATGTAGTAGTTGTCGAAGAGCCGGGTGTAGGACTCCTCGACGATGCTCCAGCCCTTGGCCGCCCAGTCGCCGGTGCCGCTCTCGGCGCCGTCGCTGGCCAGCGTCTGGCCGTCGGCGGTCACGGTGATGTTGTCGCCGAAGAAGCCGCCCTCGGCCACGCCACCGTCGGTGACGTAGTGGAAGCGGAACTGGATGCTCTTGCCGGTGAGGGCGTCGAGCGGGATGTTGATGTCGGTCCACTCGCCGCCGCTGCTGCCGCTGAGCCCCGGCGTCGGGTCGGTGTTGGACACCGGCGGGACCGGCTTGCCGTCGACGGTGCCGGGCAGCGCGTCCCAGCTGGCCCCGCCGTCGGCCGACGCCTCGAAGAAGAGGTAGTCGTATCCGGACTCGATGTCGAACCGGCCCTTGAGCGACAGCGCCGCCGACGTCTTCCCGGTCAGGTCGATCGCCCTGGTCAGGGTGTTGTCCAGGTCGTCGTCGTTGCCGGAGAAGAACTGCTTGCCGCCCTCGAACGGCGCGCCGTAGTCGAAGGTGTACTCCCGCTGCGGGAGGACCACCACGGCGGCCTGTGCCTTGGCCGTGTTGTATTCCTGCGGGCCGAGCTCCAGGGTCTTCTTCTGGCCGGCCTTGACCACCTCGTAGTCGAGCCAGCCGAGCTGGAGCTTGTTCCAGGCGCCGAGGTCGCCGCCGCGCTCGCCGATGCCGCCGTCGTTCTTGGCGCCGAGCCGGCTCTGGGCCATCAGGGTCCAGTGCTCGTTGTTGTTGTCGCCACCACTCTGGACGTTGTAGTCGTCCGGCAGGCCGAGGTCGTGGCCGTACTCGTGGTAGAAGACGCTCCGGCCGCCGTTCTCCGGCTGGATCGTGTAGTCGCGGATCCAGACGCCGGTGTTGCCGATCTGGGTGCCGCCGATCGGGAAGTTCGCCGGGCCGGTGCGCGAGGTGTTGTACGCCGACCAGCGGTGGCTCCAGATGGCGTCCTCACCCTGGTACGGGTCGCCGTCGGCCTGGTCGCCGCCGGAGTGGACGATCTGGAAGTGGTCGATGTAGCCGTCGGACTCGTTGAAGTCGCCGTCGCCGTCGTAGTCGAACCGGTCCCACTGGTCGTAGGACTGCATGTCGGCCTTGATCTGGGCGTCGGTGCGGCCCTTGGCCTTCTGGTCGGCGACCCACTGGTTGGCGGCGTCGCGGACCAGGTCCCAGGTGCTCTGGCACACGTTGGACGCGCAGACCGCCGGGTCGTTGGCCGGGTTGTCGGTGTCCTCGTCCGCGATCGGGTCGTTGGAGCGGCCGTAGCGGGCAGCGTTGTACTTGACCTTCACCCAGTCGCTGACCTGGCCGTCGACGCTGTAGCGCCCGGACGACTGGGCCTCGTAGTACTGCTTGAGCGACTCGTCGCCCTGCCCGGTGCCGAAGTACAGCTTGCGGAAGTAGTCCGCGCTGTAGTCAGCCTGCCACACGGTCGAGTTGTCCACGGCCCGGTTCGGGGCGGGGATCTCGTTGTGCAGCGGCCCGTCGAACCGGGACGGCCCGGCGACGGCCGGGTTCATGTCCTTGTCCGGGTAGGCGGGGTCCCGCTCGTCGCCGAACTCGGCGAGGATCACGAAGATCTTGTCGGTGCGCTCCCGGGCCAGCTCGACGTACTGGTCCTTCTGGCCCTTCTTGGCGCTGCGCGCGCCGGCCGCGGACGCCGCGCCGCCGGCGGTCTCGCCGACCTTGACGACGGTGCTGCCGTTGATCTTCTGGGCCTTGGCCCGGCCGGAGAGGACCTCGCTGAGGCCCTCCTGACGAAGCGCGCGGCGCTTGTCCTCGAACTTGTCCGGCAGATCGTGATCCGCTGGGGCCTTCTCGGCGGCCGACGGGGCGGCCGACGGGGCGGCCGCCGGGAGCTTCGCGGTCGTCGCCGCGTTGGCGGTCGTGGCGACCACCAGACCCGTCGCCGTCAACGAAAGCCCGAGCAGACCCACTGCGACTTTCCGCACGTGGTACCTCCGGTGTGAGGGAACCGGCCCAACGGGGGTAGGGGCCGGTGAGTCGTCCCGACTGTGGGACCAATGGTGAACATAGAGTCTCCCGGGACAGCTGGGAAGATGCATGCGTCGATTTGTTACAAACTTTTGTTGAGAACGCTTTTCACCGTCACACTGAGCGCCCCCGTCGGCCGGCTGAGCAGCGGGGACGCCCCACGGCGAATTGCAGAGACGAGATTCGATGGGCGCAGTCCGACAAATACGGAAGGGCCGGTGGCGTCGTCGCCACCGGCCCTTCGCTGATCTTCCGATCAGTTGCCGCCCATCGTCAGGGGGTCGCCGCGGTCACCTTCACCGTGGCGATGGAGTTGTCCCACGTGGCCCGCTTCACCGTCAGCGAGACCCCGTAGCCCACACCCGCGTCACCGGGGTTGCCGGTGCCCAGGACGATCGCCCCGCCACCCAGGGTGACCCCGTAGAACGAGGGCGCCGGGGTGCCGTCCGGGTTGACCACCCGGGTGGTGTACTGCGCGTTGCCGCGCGACGGCAGCACCACGGAGGCGTCGTTGTCCCGGGCGTACGGCGAGCCGTCCCGCATCTCGATGCCCGGGTACCAGCCCTTGGCGTCGGTGAACTGCGGCACCGCCGGCTGCGCCGGGAAGCTCGTGCAGTACTCGCTGTACGGCTCGTCCGCCGCCTCCAGGCACTCCTTGAAGGAGTACGTCTTCTTCAGCCCGAACGCCGCGTTCGACGACTGGGGCCGGCTGGGCAGGTTGTCCAGCACCGACGGGTCCTTCTCGGCCGCCGTGCCCTGCCGCCGGTACGGGTCGAAGTGCGAGTCGACGATCAGCAGGCCACCCTTGGCGCCGTAGCTCGGCAGGGCGGTCAGCTGGCCGGTGACGTGGTTGACGTCGCCCAGCGCCGTGTCGCGGTACCAGACCAGCATGCCCGGGGCGTTGTACGAGATCCGGTCGACCTTCCACGCCTCGTGCGAGTACACCGTGTCGTACGCGTACTTCAGGCCCTTGTCGAAGCCGTCGAAGTTGCGCCACTCGGCCAGGTAGTAGTGCGCCCGGACCTCGGTGCCGGAGTTGGCCTTCCAGCCCCCGCCGGTGGTGTCGGCGAAGCTGCCGCCGGTGGCGGTCCAGCCGTTCGCGCCGCCCTCGACGTCGTCGCTCCAGGTGGTGGCGCCGCCGCCGGTGACCGAGAAGTCGTCGGCGAACCAGCCGCGCTCCAGGAACGCCTCGTCGGTGGCCTGCCGCAGCCGCAGCTGCACGGTCTGCCCCGCGTACGCCGACAGGTCGACGTAGTCGTGCCGCCAGCCGCCGGTGGCGCCGGTCAGGCCGTACTTCTTGCCGCCGAAGTCCGCCATCCGGCCGTTCGGGTCGGCGTAGTTGTCCGGCGTGGTGACCACGGTGCCCGAGGAGTCGTAGACCTTCTGCTCGGACCAGGTGGCCCCGCCGTCGGTGGAGAGCTCGACGAAACCGTAGTCCCAGTCCTCCTCGATGACGTAGTCGTTCCACATCCAGAACTTCGCGTCGGCGGCCGACGGGACGCTCACCTCGCGGCTCAGCTTGACGTCCGCCCAGTTCTGGTCGGCGCCGCTGTGCCACATGTTCGCCCCGCTGTGCGGGGTGGCCAGGGTGATCACCTTGTCCGGCAGGTCGACCTTGATGCCGTCGGCGGTGCCGACCGGCGTGCGGGAGGACTGCCCGAGCCGGATGGTGCGCGGGTCGGAGCCGGGGGCGATCGTCACCGGGTCGGCCCAGCCGAGCACCCACTTGTCCCAGATGCCCATGTGGGTGGGCAGCGCCTGGAAGATCTCGCCGCTGTGCGAGCCGGAGGACATCAGGTCCCAGAAGTCCACGTCGGAGTCGGCGTTGCCGGACGTGTCGTAGAGGTCCGGCAGGCCGAGGTCGTGGCCGTACTCGTGCGCGAAGACGCCGACGCCGGCGTCCTCCGGCTGCACGATGTAGTTCGACACCCTCAGCTGCGTGCCGGGGATGGTGTAGCCGCCCGGAACGGTCGAGGAGTGCGCCCAGACCGCGTACACGCCCTCGGCACCGCCGCCGCGGGACTTGCCCTGGCCGGCGTGCACCAGCACCAGGTGGTCGATCACGCCGTCGGGCTCGAAGAGGTTGCCGTCGCCGTCGCGGTCGCTCTGGTCCTCGATGTCGTAGTCGGCCCACGGGAAGCTCGGGTCCATGGCGGCCAGCGTGTCGATCGCGTCCGTGGCGAGCCGGCCCGCCCCGGCCGGGTTGTCCGGGTGGCCGTTCATGGCCTGCTCACGCCCGGCGACCCAGTCGCCGTTCTCGTCCTGGAAGCAGCGCGACGCCGCGTACCAGCCCTCCGAGTGCGGCACCGTGATCCACGGGCTGGCCTGCCCGTCGACCGTGTACGCGCCCTTGGACATCTCCAGGTACATGTTGTGCATGGTCCGGCCGGCGAGGCTGATGCCCTTCTTGCCGTCCGGGCCCTTCAGGTCCTTGCGGACCCGCTCGGTGATGCCCTTCTTCGTGTAGAGCATCTTGTTGTAGTGGGACGGCGAGAAGTCCGGCACCCACATCGAGTTGTTGTCCTCGTGCGGCAGGCTCGCCGGGTCCGGGATGTTGTTGTGCCTGGGCCCGTTCTGCACCGTGCCGGGGACGCACGTCCGGTCCTCGAAGACCGTGTTCGGCACCATCGTGCCGGTGAAGTCGTCGTTGGCCTGGTCGTTGAACTCCACCAGCAGCGTGAGCAGCTTCGCCGTCTGGGTGCTCGGGGCCTGCTTGATCCGCCGGGGGCTCTTCCCGGAACGGATCGACTGGGCCTCCAGCTTCGCCAGCTGCTTCGCGGTCGTCGGGTTGCCGCCGGCGTACTTGCGGTCGTACGCCCGGGCCTCGTCCGCCGCCGTGGTGTACACGCCGTCGGCGCCCTTGACCTCCTTGCCGGCGGTGTCCGGCTGCACCTCGGGCTCGGCGTAGTTGATGTAGTGCTCGTCCGCCCCGATCGTGGCGAAGGCCGGGCCGGACGTCTCGGCCGACGCGGTCCCCGTCACGGTCAGTGACGAGGCCGCGAGGGCGATGGCGGGCAGCGCGACGAGTAGGCGTCGGCGTGACCGTCGTTGCGGAATCATGTGCATGCCGCTCCGTTTCTCGGGCATGGGCGAGGAGCCGGCCGGCGCATGGCAGAGACGCCCGTCGAACCGACCGGTGCGGCTGAACCTAAAGGAGAAAGAACCCTTCCGACAGAGGGCGGCGTCCCCTGTGTCCGTTCAGCCGGTACCCCTCAACCGACCGACCGAGATCCCACCGTCACGCCTGCGGTCAGTCCTCGTCGGACTTGCCGCCGCCCATCCCCGAGGAGATCAGCTCCATCACCGAGGAGTCCTGGAGGGTCGTGACGTCGCCCAGCGACCGGTTCTCCGCGACGTCCCGCAGCAGCCGGCGCATGATCTTGCCGGAGCGGGTCTTCGGCAGCTCCGGCACCAGCATGATCTGCCGCGGCTTGGCGATCGGGCCGAGCGTCCGCGCCACGTGGTTGCGCAGGTCGGAGATCAGCTTCTCGCCCGCCTCGCCCGCCGTGTCGACCGAGCCGCGCGGGATGGCGAACGCCACGATCGCCTGCCCCGTCGTCGGGTCGGTCGCCCCCACCACCGCCGCCTCCGCCACCGACGGATGCGACACCAGCGCCGACTCCACCTCCGTGGTGGAGATGTTGTGGCCCGACACCAGCATCACGTCGTCGACCCGGCCCAGCAGCCAGATGTGCCCGTCGTCGTCCTTCTTCGCCCCGTCCCCGGCGAAGTACATGCCCTCGAACCGGGACCAGTACGTCTCGACGAACCGGTTGTCGTCGCCCCAGATCGTGCGCAGCATCGACGGCCACGGCTCGCGCAGCACCAGGTAGCCGCCGCCGCCGTTCGGCACCGACTGGCCCTGGTCGTCCACCACGTCGGCCACCACGCCCGGCAGCGGGGTCATCGCCGAACCCGGCTTGGTCGCCGTGACGCCCGGCAGCGGCGAGATCATGATCGCGCCCGTCTCGGTCTGCCACCAGGTGTCCACGATCGGCAGCTCGCCCCGGCCGACGTGCTGCCTGTACCACATCCACGCCTCGGGGTTGATCGGCTCGCCGACGCTGCCCAGCAACCGCAGCGACGACAGGTCGTGCCCGGCGGGGATGTCGTCGCCCCACTTCATCATCGTCCGGATCAGCGTCGGGGCGGTGTAAAGGATGCTCACCCCGTACCTGTCGACGATCTCCCAGAACCGGCCCTTGTGCGGGGTGTCCGGGGTGCCCTCGTACATGACCTGGGTGGCGCCGTTGGCCAGCGGCCCGTACACGATGTAGGAGTGCCCCGTCACCCAGCCGATGTCGGCGGTGCACCAGTAGACGTCCGTCTCCGGCTTCAGGTCGAACACCGCGTGCGCCGTGTACGCCGCCTGGGTCAGGTAGCCGCCCGTGGTGTGCAGGATGCCCTTCGGCCGGGCCGTCGTGCCCGAGGTGTACAGGATGAACAGCGGGTGCTCGGCGTCGAACGGCTGCGCGGCGTGCTCGGCCGACGCGGTCTCCACCGTCTCGTGCCACCAGTGGTCCCGCTCCGACCAGGCGACCTCCTCACCGGTGCGGCGGACCACCAGCACGTGCTCCACCGACGGGCACTTCGCCACCGCCTCGTCCACGGTCGGCTTCAACGCCGACGGCTTGCCCCGGCGGTACCCGCCGTCGGCGGTGATCACCACCTTGGCCGTGGCGTCCTGGATGCGGTTGCTCAACGAGTCAGCGGAGAAGCCGCCGAAGACCACGCTGTGGGTCGCGCCGATCCGCGCGCAGGCCAGCATCGCCACCGCAGCCTCCGGCACCATCGGCAGGTAGATCGCCACCCGGTCGCCGGCCACCACGCCCAGCTCGGTCAGCGCGTTCGCCGCCTGGCAGGTCATCCGGTGCAGGTCGGCGTACGTGATGGTGCGGGTGTCGCCCGGCTCGCCCTCCCAGTGGATGGCCACCCGGTCGCCGTTGCCCGCCTCCACGTGCCGGTCCAGGCAGTTGTACGCCACGTTCAGCCGGCCGCCGACGAACCACTTCGCGAACGGCGGGTTCGACCAGTCGAGCACCTGGTCCCACTGCTGCGCCCAGGCCAGCCGCCCGGCCTGCCGCTCCCAGAAGGCCAGCCGGTCGGCGGCGGCCTCGGCGTACGCGTCGGCGGTCACGTTGGCGTTCGCGGCGAGCGCGGCCGGCGGCGGAAACTGCCGCGTCTCGTTCAGCAAGTTGGCCAGTGCCTCGCTCATGCCGTGACTCCCTCGTCGCTCGCGTGACCTGCGTCTCCTACCCCCGCAGAGGTTAGCCGGGCCGACCGGAGCCCGCGACAGCTCCCGGAGACCGCGCGCGCCCAGCGGCCCCCACCACGCGCCGAGCTGTAAGGAAGGGCCCCTTGTTGACGCCTACGGTAGAGAAGGGTCCCCTTCTCACCGCCCGTCCCCCGGGATCGCTAGCGTGGCGGCGTGACCGCTGATCCGCTCGCGCCGCTGCTCGCGCTCGCCGACATCGCCCCCGCCGTCGAGCGGGCCCGCGACCGCGTCGACCAGGCGATGCGGCACCGCGCGCTGCGCCGGCACGGCGGCCAGGTCGCGGCCGAGGTCAGCCTCCGGTCCGCCGTGGCCAGCGCCGCCCTGGAGGGGTACGCCCACGACCGCGAGTCCGTCCGGGCCGGCACTGTCACCGACCCGGTGAGCCAGGGGGCGCTGCGGGTCGCCGGGGCGCTGCCCGGCCTGGCCGAGCGCTGGCCGAAGTCGCCCCGGCAGGTCCTCGCCCGGCTGCACGTGCTCGCCGCCCGGGACGCCGTACCCGAAAATGAGCTGGGGCGGCCGGTGGCCGACCCGGTGGTCGGCGCCCGGCTCGACGGCCTGGCCGGGCTGGTCGCCGGCGGCACCACCGCGCCCCCGCTCGTGCTCGCCGCCGTCGTGCACGGCGAGCTGCTCAACCTGCGCCCGTTCGCCGGGCCGTCCGGGCTCGTCGCCCGGGGTGCCGCCCGGCTCGTCCTGATGTCCACCGGTTTCGACCCCCGGGGGCTCGTCGGCGTCGACGTCGGCCACCGCGAGCGGGAACCCGAGTACGTCGGCGCGGCCGGGGCGTTCGCCACCGGCACCCCCGACGGGCTGCGCTCCTGGCTGCGGCACTACCTGGCGGCCGTCGAGCTCGGTGCCGACCAGCTTACCGCCGTCGGCGACGAGATCCTCGCCGCCGCCTGAACCGCCTTCTGACCCGTCGCGGCTGCCGGTCAGGCCACGGGGGTGGTGCGGGTGCGGCGGTGCCGGCCGTACCAGGCGATGCCGATCGCCACCCCCACGCCGACGCCCAGCGCCGCCGCGGCCACCGGCACGGCAGGGCGCTCCCGCAGCCGGCGGCCCAGCGGGATCGGGTGCCGGAACTCCAGCACCGGCCAGGCGTTCTCGGTGGCCAGCCTGCGCAGCGCCCGGTCCGGGTTGACCACGGAGGGATGACCCACGCACTCCAGCAGCGGCCGGTCGCTCATCGAATCGGAATACGCGTACGAGTCGGCGAGGTCGTAACCGCGCAGCCGGGCCAGCTCGCTGACCGCCTCGACCTTGCTCGGGCCGGCCGCGTAGAACTCCACCTCGCCGCTGTACCGGCCGTCCGCCACCGCCATCCGGGTGGCGATCACGTCGGTGACCCCGAGCAACTCGCCGATCGGCCGGACCATCTCCTCCCCGGAGGCGGAGACCAGCACGACGTCCCGGCCGGCGGCCTGGTGCTCCTCGATGAGGGCCGCCGCCTCGGCGTACACGTAGGGGTTGATCAGCTCGTGCAGTGTTTCCGCGACGATCTGGCGGACCTGCTCCACCTGCCAGCCCTTGCACAGTGTGGCGAGATAGTCCCGGGTCTTGGCCATGGTCTGCTCGTCGGTGCCGCCCAGCCGGAACATCAGCTGCGCGTACGCCGACTTGACCACGTCCCGCCGGGTGATCAGCCCGTCCCGGTAGAACGGCCGACCGAACGCCAAGGCGCTCGACTTGGCGATGACGGTCTTGTCCAGATCGAAAAAAGCGGCACTTCGGCCCACGGCGCGAAAGTCTATCCGGATGGTCTATGGTCGGCGGGTGCCTGGGGTGCGGACACCGGCCCGACCCCTACGGCAACCTCCCCCATCCCTGCCGTAAGTGACGGCGGTCACACTCTCCGAACACGATTTCGCAGGGAGTGGAGGCGACACCACTCGACGTATACCGGTTTGCTCAGGCATGCTTGTGCTTACGACGAGTATTCACATGTAGTACGACAGCAGACTCTCGGCGATCGCACCCCCCGTGACCGCCGAGTCGGTTCGGCTCAACCCCCCCGGAGCCGAACCCCCCGACGACCCCCGTCTCCCCCCGACGGGGGTCGTCCCTTTCCCAGGGGTAGGCGCGACCCCAGGTCACAGGTCGTCTTCCTCCCCGTCGAGGTGGTCCGGAGACGGCGTTTCCCCGGCTGGAGGCAGCAGGAAGGCAGCAGAGCCGTCGAACGTCTCCAGGACGCGCGCCGCGTAGTCGTCCGGGGTGTGGGTGTAGCGGTTGAGCGTCGTCGACGCCTGCTCGTGGCCCATGACCCGCTGCACCAGGTTGATCGGGACACCGTCGGTGACCAGCCAGGTCGCGTAGGCGTGCCGCAGGTCGTGGAAGCGCATCCCGTCGGCGGACCTGGCCGCCACACAGGCGACGGCCTCCCGCTCGGTGGTGAACTCGGCTGACCACTCGACGCCTTCCTGATCGGCCCAGACCGCGCGGTACCGGTGCGGGCCGGTGGTGACGACCTGGCCGAGCAGGCCGGCGCGGACCAGCGACGGCAGCCAGACCCGACGCCGGAAGTTCGACCGTCGCATTGGGCGACCCACCCGGTCACGGAAGACCAGGGTGCGCGGGTCCGGGTCGTCGGCGACGGCCCGCAGGTCATGGAGCTCGGCGAGCAGGAAGCTCGGTAGCGGAATCGTCCGGACCCCGGCGCGGCTCTTCGGGTACGGGCGCAGCACGATTCCGCCGTGGGTCTCCTCGGCCACCTGGACCACGCGTAGCGATGCCCGGTCGAGGTTGACCGACGACCACGTCAGCCCGGCGCACTCACCCCAGCGCAGACCGGCCCCGGCGGCGGTGCAGACGATCGCCCGGTGTCGGGACGGCACGGCGGGCAGGAGCCGCCCGAGGCAGTCTTCCCGGCTGATCGTGACCGGCTTGACGTCGCGGGACCGGTCGCGCGGCAGCTTCACGCCCTCGGCCGGGTTGGTGGCGATCAGCCGCGCCTGAACCGCCGTCCGGAGGATCATCGAGGGGAGCTGGTAGCACTTGGCCACTGTGGAGGGCGCGAGGACCCGACCGAGGCCCGTCACCCACTCCTGTACCGACATGAAGTCGACCTTCCCGAGCGGCCAGTCACCCCACTTCGGCAGGAGGTGCGTGCGGAGCATGGAGACGGTCCGCTCGGTGGTGCGCGCCTCGACGGTCCGGGTGGCGAGCCACTGCTGAGCGAAGTCGCCGAAGCGGAGACGGCCGGCGTGCGGGTTGACGTAGGTGCCCCGGTTGAGGCTCCCCTCGACCTCGGTCAGGTAGGCGCTGGCCTCCCGCTTGGTGCGGAAGCTCTTGGACTTCTGCCCGCCGGCAGGGTCACGCCAGCAGGCGCGGTAGGTGCCGGCCGGAGTCTTGCGGACGAAGCCCATCAGCGCCTCCGTCCGTGCTCGGTGCCGGTGGCGGCGGCCGGTTCCTCGGTGACGCCGTCAAGCCAGGCGTGGAAGCGGGCGCGGGGAATCAGCCAGCGACCACCCAGGCGGGTCGCTGGGATCGTGCCGGCCCGGACGAGGGCGTACGTGCTGCCCAGCGAGATGCCCAGCAGCTTGGCGACCTCCCGGACGGTGTAGGTGACCGGCCCGACGACGGTCGACCCGGTGCGTGGGACGAGCCGGACGACGGGACTCGGGCGGGCGGTGGTGCTCATGACGGATGACCTCCCCAGGTCTGTTCGGATCGGGCGGCAGCCGGCGCGATGCCGGCCGGGGTGGTGCCGAGTTCGTGAGCCAGTTCCTCGCGGCCGGTGGCTTGTCGCTCCCGGGCCATGGCGGCGGCGGAGTTGGCGAGGAGGGCGTCTCCGGTGGTGTGCCAGCCGACCCCGGCGAAGGTGAGGGTGCCGACGATCAGGGTCGTGTCGTCGTGCTCGTCGACGAGCGGGCTGCCGGTGGCCGGGTACGCGTGGTCCTGGTCCTCGCGCTGGCGGTGGTCGCGGCGGGCGTCGCGCAGGGTTTGGAAGGTGACGGAGTAGCGGCGGGCCTTGGTGAGGAAGTGGCCGCCGAAGCCGAGCATGTGCGCCCAGCGGCGCAGTCGGGCGTACGGGTTGGGGCTGGCCGGTCGCGTCGGTTCGGTGTCAAGGGCGGTTTGACGGTGGGCGACGCAGACGGGGCAGGTGGCGGACCGGGCGGCGGCCCGCTCCCCAGAGGGCGGGTCGGCGGCAGACGGGATGGCAACGGCGCGCGGTCTGTGTGTGGGCGTGCCCCCTCCTGTTGGCCTCTCGCTACGGTGGTTCGATGCATCGAGCGTTCGTCCGCAGCCAGTACTCGCAGCTCATTGTCTGGACCGGCGACGATGGGCCAATCCGGGCGAGCGCGGATGCCGTAGGCGTGGAGTACCGGGGGCGATTGGGGCATCCGTCTTCGTACGGACTGCTCGTTGGTCGCGCAGCTCGTGGACATGAAGGCACGTTCTCGCTCGATCCGAAGCCTGGCACTCTGATGGTCGCGGGCGACCACGTCACGCTCGGCCTGACCGAGCCCGAGTATCACGGCGCGCTGGGCGCTGCGAGCGCGCTGCTTGGCGGTGGGCTGGTCATTTCTGGCGCGGCCGAAGGCCGATACGGCTCATCGTCGGTTGTCTTCGCCAAGCTCGCCGCTCTGCTGTCCGTGCTGCTTTGCGCCGGTCCCGATGTCATCGATGAGGCACGGCTATGGGTGACATGGGACGAGCCGTGGCGCGCGTGTTGCGTATCGGGCTGAGTGACAAGCTGGGTGACAACGGCTGTGCACGGTGCTGGACGTTGACGGACGGCGTGGGATGGTTTCAGCAGCTCACGCCGAGAATCTTGCCGGGCCGATGGACTGTGATCGTTCTTTCACACCGAAGCGGTCGCCGTGCCCGACGTGTGCCCGATGCAGGGGTCAGCACCGGCGTTCAGAGGTACTCCCGCTGCGGCAATCTGGACGCTGCGTGCTCGCCTGCAAGGTGGTAGGGCTACCCACGGTGCAGATCGACGCGATTCCCAAGCTGAGAGTGGCTCCGTCAGTCCTTGGGCTTCCACCAGGCCGCGAGCAGCCCTACGACGGCGATGAGGAAGAGGCAGAGAAATCCCGCACAGAGCACCAGGCCGAAGCCGGCGAAGGTCCCGAACTCCACGGGGTCGACTGTAGGTGAACCAGTCTCGATCGGTGCCGCCAGGAGGCGTCCGAAGGTGACGGAGGGCGACGGATCAACGGCTGATGTCAGAGACGTACCGGACGTGCCCCGACGGAGTCCGCAGAGCTTACAAACGAGGGGTCAGACGACGAGGCAGCAAGAAGGCAGCACGAGCGTTGACTCAGGCCGCTCCCGAACGCGAACCGACGACGCTCGGCACCTGCTCGCCAATGCTGGTCGTTGCCCACTGGCGGCAGACGATAGCTACGGACCGCATCCCCCCGACGGGGGGCGTCCCTTTCCCAGGGCGGCGTGCGAAGCCTCAGCGGCGGCGGGGTGGCAGCCTATGGCCGTGGCGAGAACCGAGCACTACCACGATCCGAACGCGCCGAAGGCCAACAGCATTGTCGTGGCCGTCTCCGTCTTCGTGCGTGACGAGGGCGGCTGGGTGCTGCTCATCCAGCGCACGGACAACGGCCTGTGGTCGCTGCCCGGCGGTGGCCAGGAGATCGGCGAGTCGGTCGCGGGGACGGCGGTCCGGGAGGCCCGGGAGGAGACCGGCGTACGGGTCGAGGTGACCGGGATGGTCGGCGTCTACTCCGACCCCGCTCACGTCATCGCCTACTCCGACGGCGAGGTGCGGCAGCAGTTCTCTCTCTGCCTGCGAGCCGAACCGGTCGGCGGCACTCTGACCCCGAGCGACGAATCAAGCGACGTCCGGTGGGTCGCCCGCGACGAGCTGGGCGCGCTCGACATCCATCCGTCGACCCTGCTCCGCATCACCCACGGCTACGAGGACCGCCCCGAGCCCTACATCGGCTGAGCGACGCTGCCGGAAAGCCGGCCCTGAGTCCGCTGCACAGCGGCGACCATCTCCGGCTCCGCACGACAGATGAACCGGGTCACCAGGTGCTCTGGCCCATACCGTGACCGAATCTCGGCGAGTCGCCCCAGCACCTCGAAGTCCTGGCCGTCCGGCCCGGTCGTCATGTCCGAGAAGCAGAGCGCGTCAGTTACCGGCGTCTCTTCCCGAGTGAACTCGGCGGCCAGGACGTCACCGAGCCCACGTTCCTCCGCCTCCAGCCACGCGCACGAGTGGTGAGCTACCAGAGCGGCGATGCGCTCATTGAACCGCTCGCGGCGAAGCCAGCGGCCACCGTCGAGGGAGTGGAAGCCGGTGCCGACCAGGTCGGGGCTGTAGCCCACGTCATGCAGCCACGCCGATGCCACGAGTACCTCCCGGTCCTCGGCCGGGACTGCCCCGCTGACCCTGTCCGCTTTGGCGGCGACCGCCTGGACGTGACTCCACCGCCGAGGCAATGGCGTCTCCAGCAGGTGTCGGGCAGCTTCCCGGGCGGTGTCGACGAGGGCGGCCGTGCCGTCAGGGTGCGGAGCGCACTCGGCCCACGCCATCCCGTGTCCGGACGCCCGGCGAGGCGGGGCCGGCCGGCTGCCGGCGAATTGGTTCAAAGTTTCTGTACGTCTTCAAGGCGGCCCTGAGCGGGCCGCACGCGCCGCCGCCAAGGCGCGTGCCCGTCGCTCCGCTGACGCTTCGACTCCGGTCACGCAACACGCCCGGCGGCTGGCGCGGAGAGCGGGAAGCCCAGGGGCCGCCGCAGACGGGATAGCGGAGGAGAGCGGTGGGATCCGTCGCCGGCAGCCGGCCGCGCCGCGCTTGAGCAGCGCGGCGCAGGTAACGCGCCGCCGGGTCCGCGCGGCAAGCCCCGAGCATGGGGGCGGAGTCCGCCGAGGCATGCCGGTCGTCCAGGAGCCGACACCGCAGCCGCTCACGGTCACGTCAACTGCTCACCTGGGAGGGGGAGAGGTGACCGCCGATGGCCAGCTCCGACCCCAGGAGCCGGGTCCGTACCGGTCCAGGTCAGGTCAACTGCGCCACTGTGGCGGTGTCCGCCGAGGGCAAGGCCCGTGACACGAAAGCCGACTCAGCCCATCCCGGCAGCGTCCGACGTGTCAAGGTCCGCTTGACGCGGCGGACCGGGCGGCGGCCCGCTCCCCAGGAGGCCGGGTCGATGGCAGATGGGATGGTCCGGGCTCGTGACTATTTGCGCCATTCCGACGGTGTATGTGTAGCCCGGATCGGCGTAAAAGCAGAGGTCTATAGGGGCACTCAACCCACTATCCTCGTTTGCGTGACCGACGCCGTCCCCGTAGATCCTCCTTCAGTCGTCAAGCCAGCCCACAGCAGAAGCCGGCTTGCCCTGATGTTCAACTGGCGGGCACTTCCTCATCTGGTTGTCTTGGTATGCGCCGGCTTTGCGATCTGGCTCTGCGTCTTCTTCGTGCAACGTGCAGGTGACGTGGCCCATCCGCTCACCCAGCTTGAGCAGGTGCTCTTTGGAGTCTTCACCCTGTTGGCCGGTGCCGGCCTGTCCTGGTTGACATCGGCCTACTACTCAGCCCAGCAGGCGCGCAGCCAATTTCAGCAGCTCGCCCGTCCTGCGCTCCGACGGGTCACTGCGGCGAGGGACTCAGCCGATGCCCTGCTAGTCGCCATCGATCGCCGCCGTAAGGGGGATCCCGGGTCACAGCATGACCCACTGGAGCACCTTGCCAGCCTTTACGAGTTGGTGGAGCAGCATGCGCGGGTTTTGGATGATGCTATTGAGGACTGGCACGAGGTTTTGCCGGAAGACGTCCAGGCGGTGCATGCGCAAGAGGCTCGGCGCTCCAATCAACTGCTCAATGCGCGATTGGACGATGTAAACGCGAAGCTGACGCTAATGGCAGCCGCTATCGACGGCAAGACAAATCCAGCGAGCATCGCGGAAGAGATCGCCGGCCTGCGGGCGGAGGTAGCCGATCTTCGAAAGACTGCACGTGCCAGCAATGGTGGCCATGTGGTCGGCGGACATTATCTCACGCCGGTTGATCCTGTTATCCGGCGTACGGGCGACGCAAGAATGTATAGGTTGAGAGCGAATAGTCAGGACATTGTTGAAAGGCTGCTGACCGACATGGGGAAAGTCACCTATGAGAAAATGAAGGAGGAGTAGAAGGGCAAGGACGGCCCAGATGTCACGGCCGGAGATGATCCTCCGAAGAAGGATTGATGAAGTCCTTGGTTCGACTCCGAAGTAGAGAATAGTTCCTACCTAGAAAAGGGCCATAGAGCCAGTATGTGATACTCGCGAGCTTCCGATAAGTCGCTTCCCGGTGGGCTCGGCGGCGACGCTACCTTCGTCTATGAGTAGCCGCACGGTGCTCAGTGTCTGACCAGGGCGGAAGATGGTGCTATGGAGCGTGAAGCGGCGTAGCTCGTCCAGCGTGGCGACCTGCCCTGGAAGGGTGGTCAAGTGCTCCAAGATGAGTCGACGTAACGGCCCTAGTTGCGGCTCCGGTCGGATGGGCAGCGTCTCTTGGTTCGGATCTCTGGGGTCTCGGTAGCCGATGCCCTGGTAGGGGTCGACCCGCCAGATTGCGTCCTTCATTTTCTCGAAACCTCTGTCCGAGTTCGTGCCAAAGACGAGATAGAGAAGGTTGTTACGTTCGTCGGCCAATTCGAAGTCCAGTACGTACTGAAATCCAGCCTCATTCAAGACTCGGCGATATTGTGACTTGATGTATTGAGCTTTCTTTTCTTTGGGCTGGGCTTGAACGTCACGCCACACCACTGGACCAAACACTCTGTCTCCGTAGTGCCTTGGGTTGCTCGCAAACCGCCAAAACTGACTGGGCTGTATGGTTACGATCACCTCGCCGGCCTTACTGGAAGCCGTCCGTTTTAGGATCTCGAAATCAACGGCGGATCCCCAGGTGTCGAGAATCAGTAGCAGTGGTTTATTCCAGACCCGGTGCTTATCAAGCAGTGGGAGGAGGTCCTGCCGACAGTTGCCCTGCTGTGGGTCGACCACTAGGCCGCGAGCTACAAGCTTTGCGCTGTCAAGCGTCCCAAGCTCCTTCAAGAGGAGGCCATTCAAATGGTCGACGCGTGGCTGACTCTCCTCTAGGAGGAGGAAGCGACCTTCTCGGCCTGGCCTTGGTGGCGTTTTGCAGCCGAGGGCTGATCTGAGGGCGATGATCGGAGACCCGGGTGACCCATCCTTATATTCCCCGGGGCCGGAAAACCCTTCAGCGTAGGTGACCCCTTTGGAGCTGTAGGCCGACTGGAGCAGGATGGGGAACCAAGCATCGAAGTAACTGCGGTATACGAGGTGCTTTGCGGCTGTGTGCGGGTCTTTGTCCCACAACACGTCGTCAGGCGTCGGCAAGGCTCCCCCTGTCTACGGTGCGCAGTTGTTCGGACACCGTATGACATGAAGCCTTGATCGGCTACCCCGCTATCGGGCGGCTGACATGGTAGGGAGGTCCGGCATCTCGTCCCAGGTCTCGCCATCCAGGTCTCGGCCGCCCGCCTTTGGCGTCCTGCCGCCCCACTGTTTGAAGAAGAAGGCGACTTCGTCTGCTTGGCATTGGTCGCGGAGCTGGCGAACCCATGCAGGGTCTACAGGACGGGCGCCCACTCCTGACTCGCCTCCAGCGATGAGCCAGTCGATGCCGGTGAGGTTGAGGGGAGCCACGGGGCCGAGGAGGGGCTCAGCAGAGATGAACCGGACTGCCGCCGGTACGGTCCTCAGGTCGTCGATCCGGCCGACCTCAGACGAGTCCTCAACGCTGACACCCATCCAGACGTTGCTCGGCCAGGTAAGCCGCGGGGCAAGCTTCGCTAGCCGAGAAGCCCGCTTAGTAAGTACCTGGTAGGTGTGCTGGGGCGTTGCCGCCATGACTTCAAAGACTTGCTCCACGAAGTCGAAGGGCACCCTGGCATGGAACAGGTCGCTCATTGAGTTGACGAACACGATCCGGGGCTCTCGCCAACGCAAGGGGAGAGTCAACTCGGCCTGGTGGGTGGCTACGCCGAAGCCGGGGCCGGAGGTTCGTGGATCGCCATCCGTCTGATACTTGGGCGACCCCATGGCCTTCAGACGCTTCGCAAGCGTCAGGGCGTAGCAGTGATCGCAGCCGCGCGAGATGCGATCACAGCCGGTCGTCGGGTTCCACGTGGCTTCAGTCCACTCAATGGAGCTCTTGTCTGCCATGACCACACTCCCCGGCTGGTTGAGCCGATTCTGTCGAACATGCGTACGGATTGAAAGGTGTGGAGGCGATCTTTCTCGACGGCTAGGTGCGGGAGCCTCACGTCCGTACTCGGCTCAACCAACCTGTGAGAGGCGGCATCGGACGCGGCCAGGCCGTCACCAGGCCGTCGGAGGTCGATCGCGAGCGACCAACGGCGACCACTGGTGACGACGTTTGCCCAGGTGACAAGGTGTGGCCAGCGCGATGACCAGGCCAGCCGAGGCCGCCTTACCTGTAGTTGGTGAACTGATCAGGCTGCCCACCCCGCTCATCCTGTCTGGTCCAGGCCAGGAACGCCGATCCTGTCGCGTTGCAGCCGATGGCGTAGACAGTGGCCAAGACGCCAGAGGCGATCTTGCGAGCTGCTTCACCCATAGTGAACCTCCTCTTGCTCGCTCGTCCCGCTGAACGAGTACGGCTTCTGCGGCCCTCTAGCAGGTGCTTCAGCGGGGGAGCGACGAAGGTCAGAAGACCAACGACTACGAACGTGAGGCCCGATTCGAACAGGCCGCCAGACCCAGACCAGACAGGACGAGGCCGACCGACCGAGTATAGGCCGCCTGTTCTCCCCAGAGCGGCAACTGGCTACCTGATCGGTGGCGGGATGGGGCAGCACGCCGACGAGCACTGGCATGGACCAGGCTCCGAGCGTGCAGCAGTTGCCGGACGCGTACGGACGGGGTGCACAGAGCTTGTAAGCGAGGCGTCAGGCAGCGAGGCAGCAAGAAGGCAGCGCGAGCGCTGGTGCCCACCGCATTCGAACGTCAGCGGCCGACGTCCGGCACCTGCTCGTTGACGCGGGTCGCCACTGGCTGGCAGCAGCCGACAACTTGAGACCGCATCCCCCCGACGGGGGCCGTCCCTTTCCCGGGGCGTTCGCAACTCACGGTCCGAAAGCCGACTCTCCGGCGGTGCCCGAGCGTCCCGCCGCAGGTGGGACGGCCTTTCCACGCCCCTGACACCCCATGCAGCGGCCTAGCGTCACCCGAGGTGCGTTCGTACTCTGTCCGGGACGTGCGTCGATGCTGGGGAGGGCCGGACGCTGCTGGTTGACCGGAGCCTCGCCGACGTCCCCTCCGACCGGGTCGTCGCGCTGCCCGGCGCGGACATCGACGCGCTGGCCATGCTGATCGCGCGCGACCACGCGGAGCTGGCCGCCGTGGTGCACCGCCCGGCCGCCCGGATCGCGCTGCCGGTGGACTTCGTGTACGCCGCGTTGGACCGGCTCGAACAGGTCGCCGTCGAGTTGCTGCCCGCCTGGCTGCCCGAGGCTGCGGACGGCGTACGCCCGGACACGTCCGGGCTGGCGGCGGTCCGGGCCGCCGCTGCGGCGCGGTCCCGCCGCGACCGCTATCCCGGGTCCTTCCTGCCGGACCTGGCCGTCTTCGCGGTGACGGCCCGGCGTCCCGCCGGCACGCAGTTGCCGTTGCGTACCCGGGCGGCCGCGCTGGCGCGGCTCGTCGCGGGGGCGTTCGGCCGGCGACGGGTGGTGCTGCTCGTCGAGCCGGCCGCCGGTGCCGGTGCGGTGACTGCGGCGGGGGCCGCCTGGCTCGTGCAGCACGGCGGCCCGGTCACCTGGCTGCTCGGCTCCGGCGCGGCCGGGCTGGAGGCGGTCCGGGAGTTCTCGGTCGGGCTGCCACCCGTACCGCGCGCCGCGTCGCTCGCGCCGCCACGCATAGCGCGCGACATGCCACCCACGCCGGGGGCGGTGGTGGGCCGGCCGCATCCGGCGAGCGAGGCCGAGAAGAGGCTGGAGGCGGCGCTCGCCGCCGAGAGTTGGGCTGTCGGGCGGAGGTGGAACCAGAGCTACCGGTCCCACGACCTGGCCACGCCGATCCGGCTGGATCTACTGTGGCCCGACGAACGGTGCGTGGTGGAGATCGACGGGCCGGAGCACTGCCGTCCGGTCCACTTCGAGGCCGACCGGCAGCGCGACGTCCAGCTGCAACTGGACGGCTACGCCGTCCTGCGCTTCACCAACGCCCGGGTAACCCACGACGTCGGCGCCGTGGTCCAGCAGATCGGCACGTATCTGCGGGACCGTCGGCGGGACATGGCGGAAGGACGGCAGTATGGCCGGCGATGACCTGACGGCATCCGAGAGCGCGATCCTCGTCGTGCTCATGGCCGAGGCGCGGGAGGTGCTGAACACCGAGCTCCGCGAGCGCTACCACCTTGACGTACGCAAGCCGCAGCGCGACAAGCTCACCCGCCTGCACTACGTCGCCAGCCGCAAGAGCGGATCGACGTACGCCCTCCAGCTCGACGACAAGGGCTGGGTGCGGATGCAGAGCGACCTCGACTTCACGCTCCGGGGCGCATCGGCGCTCGGTGCCGCGTTGACCGCCCTCCAGGCCAACCTGCGGGATCGGGTCCTGGCGCGCAGCGACTGCGCCACGCTGGCCGAGCTGTTCGCCGTGACCGACGTACGCGCGTCGGCTCCCACGGCCGCCGCCGACCCGGCGGGGGCGCTGACGGCGCGTGTCGTCAGCGCGTACCGGGCGCTCGCCGACGCGCCGGGGGCCTGGGTGAGCCTGCGCCGCCTCCGCCCGTTCTTCGCTGACGTGCCGAGGGAGGACCTGGACGAGTCGCTGCGTCGGCTCAGCCGCTCCGACGGCGTCGCCATCGCGCCGGAGTCGAACCAGAAGACGCTCACCGGGGCGGACATCGCGGCCGCACTGCGCCTCGGCGGCCAGGACAACCACCTGCTGGCGATCGGCGTGTGATGGACGAGGCGGAGCGGACCGCGCTGGCGGCCCTGCGGTTCGACTGGGCGCCGGTCCCCGACGACGTGTGGCGTCCGCTGCCCTTCCACGTCGAGGGCCTGCACATCCCGGTCGTCCGGGAGGTGCTCGCCGGCGTGGGCGAGGCCGCGTCGAACCCGCACGGCAGCCCGCTCGGCCTGGTCGTCCAGGGGCAGCGGGGGTCCGGCAAGACCCACCTGCTGGGCGTGATCCGCCAGCGGGTGCAGGAGGCGGGCGGCTATTTCTTCCTGGTCGGCCTGCTCGACGCGGGAAGCTTCTGGGACAACGTGCTCGCCGCCGTGCTGGACGGCCTGGCCCGGCCGGTGCCCGGCAGCCGCGAGACCCAGCTCAAGCTGCTGCTGCGGCGGCTGTCGGCGATGGTGGGGGCACCCCGGACGGCGCGCCGGGCCGTGATGGGCGACACCGAGCTGACCCGGTCGGCGCTCGACGCCTTCCTCACCGGGCTCGGCGACTACGACCGGCACGCGGCCCGGACCTGCCAGGAGACCGCCCGCGCCCTCGCGCTGTCCGCCTCGGAGGACATCTCCCACCGTGACCTGGCGGAGAACTACTTCCTCTCGGGCGAGGAGGTGGTGGCCGGTGAACGCGCGGCCTGGGGGATGCGCCGGGCCCCCCGACCGGCCCAGCAGATCGTGCAGGACCTGTCCTGGCTGCTGGCGCTCACCGGCCCGTCGGTCGTGGCGATCGACCAGGTCGACACGCTGATCGCCCAGTTGGCGATCCAGAGCGACCCCGCTGTGGTGGGCGCCGCCGCGATGCGCCCGGACCAGTCGCTCATGCTGGCCAGGATGGCGGACGGCCTGATGTCGCTGCGGCAGGCGACGCGGCGCACGCTGACCGTCCTCGCCTGCATCCCGAACTCGTGGACGATCATCCGCTCCACGGCCGCCGACACCGTCGCCGACCGGTTCCGGGAGACCCCGGTCCTGCGCCGGATCGACGACGCCGATCTCGCGCGGGCGATCATCGAGAAGCGGTTCACCGTCCGCTACGGCGAGGTCGGGTACGCGCCGCCGCATCCCTCGTGGCCGGTGTCCCCGCGCGCCTTCGCCGAGTCCGGGGCCTTCACCCCGCGCCAGCTGCTGATCGAGATCGACCGGCACATCCGTGGCTGCCTCGCCGCCGACGAGGTGCGGGAGATGACCACGCTGGGCGAGCCGGCCGTCGCGGAGCCCCGGGTGCCCCGGCCCGCCCCGGTCACCGCCACCGTCGAGGAGATGGACCGCTACGACGCCCGCTTCGCCGAGCTGCGGGACGCCGCCGACGTCGTCACCCCGCTCGGGCGGGCGGCGGAGGACGAGGCGATGCCGCCGCTGCTCGCCGCCGGGCTCACCGCCTGGATCCTGGAACGGGGTGACGCCGGTGCGGCGTTCAGCGTCGACCCGCCGCCGAGCACCGATCCGCCGCTGCACGCCCGGCTGCGCCTGACGCTCGACGAGCGCACCGAGGACCAGGTGCACTGGTGTTTCCGGGCGATCAGCGACGACCACCACGGCAATGCGGCGCTGGCCCGGCTCCGCAAGGCGAGTTCGGCGTCCGCCCTCGACACCGGCCCGGCCAAGCGCAGGCTGTTCCTGCTGCGCAACCGCGGCTGGTCGACCAGCGCCGCCACCCGGAGGGCCGTCGCCGCGTTCACCGTGGCGGGCGGGCAGACCATCGGTGTCGACGAGGAGGACCTGCGGATCCTCTCGGCGCTGCGGGTCATGCTCGCCGAGGCCACGATGGACTTCCAGGGCTGGCTGGTCGACCGCCGCCCGACGCGCGACCTGAAGTTCCTCCAGCACGCGCTGGCCGACGTCGACCGCTGGACGGCGGACCCCGCACCGCCGCCGGAACCCACCACCCGCCCGGCCGCCCCGACCCCGACCGCGCCAACCCCGGCCGCTCCGACCCCGACCGCACCGGGCCTAGCGGCCACCGAGCCGGCCCCGGCGGCCACCGTCCCGGCCGAGCCGGCGTTCGTCGTCGGGCACGGGTACGACGACGACGCGCCCGTGCCGCTGGCCCTGGAGGCGCTCCGAAAGCACACCACGATCTTCGCCGGCTCGGGTTCGGGCAAGACCGTGCTGATCCGCCGCATCGTCGAGGAGTGCGCCCTTGCCGGTGTCTCCGCCATCGTGCTCGACCCGAACAACGACCTCGCCCGCCTCGGGGAGAGGTGGCCCGAGCCGCCTGCGGGGTGGCGGCCGGGCGACGCGGCCCGAGCGAAGGACTACCTGGCGCACACCGACATCGTGGTCTGGACGCCGCGCCGCAACTCGGGCCGTCCGCTGAGTTTCCAGCCGCTGCCCGACTTCACCAGCGTGCGCGACGACCCGGACGAGTTCGGTGAGGCCGTCGAGGCGGCCGTCGCGGCCCTCGCGCCGCGCGCCATGGTCACCGGCCGGGCCACCAGGGCGCACCTGGGGCTGGCGGTGCTGCGCAAGGCCGTCGAGCACTACGGCCGGCGCGGAGGTTCCCGGCTGAAGGGCCTCGTCGACACGCTGGCCGACCTGCCGGACGGGATCATCGACCTCGAGGACGCCGACAAGATCGGCCTCAGCCTGGCCCAGAATCTGACCGCGGCCATGGTCAACGACCCGCTCTTCGGGGGCGAGGGCACGCCGATGGATCCCGGTGTGCTGCTCACGCCCGTACCCGGCAGGCGGGCCCGGGTCTCGGTGGTCAGCCTCGTGGGCCTGCCGTCCGACGACGTACGCCAGAGCTTCGTCAACCAGTTGCAGATGGCGCTCTTCGCCTGGATCAAGAGGAACCCGGCCGGCGACCGGCCGCTGCTGGGGCTGCTCGTCATGGACGAGGCGCAGACGTTCGCCCCGTCGGGGGCGATGACCGCCTGCACCCAGAGCACGCTGGCGCTGGCCGCCCAGGCGCGGAAGTACGGGCTCGGGCTGGTCTTCGCCACGCAGGCGCCGAAGGGACTGCACAACCGCATCCCGGGCAACGCGGCGACGCAGCTGTACGGCCTGATGAACAGCCCGATCCAGATCGAGGCGGCGCGCGAGATGGCCCGGGCCAAGGGCGGGGACGTGCCGGACATCTCCCGGCTGACGGTGGGCGAGTTCTATCTCGCCGCCGAGGGCGCGGCACCGCGGAAGATCCGGACTCCGCTCTCGCTGACCCATCATCCCCGCAGCCCGCTCACCGTCGAGGAGGTGCTGGACCGAGCGCGTGGGACGGCCCGGTCCTGAGTGGCGGGCCGGTAGCTGAGAGTTACTTCGGGTGGTGTGCAAATTGCCCCGATGGGATTGTCACGCCCCCTTCGCGCAGCGTCCTGCCCCCACTACTTTGTGCCGTACTGCCAGGTAAAATGCTTGATCATTGATCTTTCAGAACATTGTGGACGCTGCGGCGTCTACATCCGCTTCCCGCCACGGATAGTAGTTGTCGACCAAGAGGTGGCAGGGGGAAACGATGAACGAAGCGCTGGCGGAACCGCTCACCGGCTACCAGGTGATGGCTGTGGCCGTGGCCGTCGTGGGGGTGGTGGCCGGCCTGGTGCGCGCCTGCGTCGCGTACCGGGCCCGGACACAGCAGGAGCGTGAGGCGACGACACGTACCACAGCCCGGGTGACGTGGCTGATCAGGCTCGCGGAGGCCGACCACGACGTGGTGCGGATCGTGGAGCGGGATCGCGACGGGCACCGCGAGGTGGAGCTTGGCGGCCGTGGCCTGCCGAAATCCGAAGCCGACGCCAAGGAGGCGGCGTGATCGAGTTCGAGGGCACCGCCGCCCTGACAGCGGAGCAGGCCGACAGCGAGGCGGCGCGGAAGGCGGAGGCCACCCGCCTGAAGGCCGCGCACGACCAGGAGTTCGCCGAGTTCGTCGAGGACTCCTACCACCAGGTGGAGCGGATCCTCAGGTCGGCGTGCCGGGACCGCGAGGTGGTCGAGGACGCGCTCAACGAGGCGTACCTGCACGGGCGCGTCCAGTGGCCCAAGCTCCGTGCCCACGACCGGCCGATCGGCTGGATCGTCGTCACGGCCCGGTACAAGATCATGAAAGACCGCCAGCGGCACCAGCGGGAAGCCGTGATGGCGCCGGAGGACCTGCCGGCGGTGCCGCACTCGAACATGGCCGACGCGTGGGAGGCGCAGGAGACGCTGCGGGGCTGGTTGCACCAGATCCCGGCGCGGCATGCCGAGGTGTTCCAGATGGCACGGGAGGGCTTCTCCAACCAGGAGATCGCCCGCATTCTCGGGCTGACCGAGAACAGCGTCCGCTCCTACAAGGTCGCCGCAAGGCGAGGGCTGCGCGAGCTGGCCGAGGAGGCCGGCTACACCGGCCCGGACGGCCACCGGCGTCAGGGGGCGAGCCGTGGACCTCGATGACATCCTGGCGCTGGCCGAGACCAGGCCGAGCCCGCTGGAACTCGCCCGCGCGCGCCGTGTCGCACGTGCGGCGCAGAGTCAGTACGACCTCTCGCTCGCCGAGGGCTACAAGATCATGGTCGACGTCGACCCCGTGGACCCGCTGACCTGGGACGTCGACGAGGCGACCAGAGTCGCGCGCGCCGCCCAGTTGTCGAAGCTGGGCACCATCACCTGGGTGGCCGGCGGGAGCGAGGGCTTCGGGCGGCTCCTCTGGTCGGACGAGATGGCAATGATCTTCGGGCATGCGCCGGGGACGTTGCGCCTCACGCCCGAGACGCTGTTCAGGCTCGTCCATCCGGTGGACGCCGAGCGGGTCCGTGCGGCCGTTCGGACGGCGTGGGCGCGGTGCCGGCCGGGCGAGGTCGGCTTCCGGGTGGTCCAGCCTGGCGGCAGCATCCGCCACGTGCACTGTCACCTCGAGATCACCACCACCGGGGGCGAGCCGTCGGGGATCATCGTGACCGGAGAGGACGTCACCGCGCTCGAACTCGCCCGGCAGGAACGTCGCCGGCTCGCCATCCGCAGCCAGATGCTCGGAGCCGACCTGGCCGTGCTGGACGTCCTCACCGGGCTGCCGAACCGCGGCTACGTCATCGACGAGGTCGACCGGGCCCGCCGTACCACCGGCGGAGCCCTGGTCGTGGTCGCGACCGAACCCGCCACCCGGCTGCCGGACGCGCTCACCGACACCGACCGCGACCGGTTGACGGCGGCGGTGGCCCGGCTCCTGCGCACGGTCGTCGGGAACGAGGTGACCGCAGGGCTGGTCGGCTCCGGCCTGTGGGGGGTGCTCCTCGCGCCGGCCGACGAACACGCGGAGACGGCCGAGCGCCTGGCGGCCCGGATCGTGGAGACGTTCCGGAATCATCTGTTCGGCGTCCGGCAGAACACCTTGCGGCTCAGCACCTCGGCGGGCGTGGTGCAGTTCGGCAGCGGCGTCCTCGCCACCGGCTTCGACCTGCTCGTCGACGGCGAGCACGCGGCCCGGGACGCGCGCCGCGACGCCGCCGCCGTCATCGTGCTCGACCAGCCGGTCGCGGACGGCGAGCGGACGGCCCGCTGCCGCTCCCGCGTCCGGCACGCGGTCTCGGCCAACAGGTTCGCCCTCTACGCCCAGCCCATCGTCGACCTCAGCCTCAACCAGGTCACCCGCCACGAGATCCTCCTGCGGGTGCGCAGCGACACCGGTGAGCCGGTCGCGCCGGTGGCCTTCCTCGACATGGCCGAACGCGTCGGCGAGATCCTCACGGTGGACAAGTGGGTCGTCGACCACGCCCTGGAGCTGATCGGCCGGGGCGCCCAGACCTCCCACTACCAGGTCAACATCTCGGGAAAGTCCCTCGCAGACCCGGGCCTGCTCACCTTCGTGACGGAGGCGATCGGCCGGCACGGGGTCGAGCCGGAGCGCCTGACGTTCGAGATCACCGAGACCGCTCTCATCGAGAACCGGAACGAGGCCCTGGCCTTCGCCCGGGGGATCAGGGAGGTCGGCTGCCACCTGGCGCTCGACGACTTCGGCACCGGATACGGCGCCCTCGCGCACCTGAAGTACCTCCCGGTGGACCTCGTCAAGATCGATGGAACGTTCATCGTCGACCTCTGCCGGTCGCCGGCGGATCAGGCCGTGGTGTCGAAGCTGGTGGAGCTGTGCCAGACGCTCGGCATCCGCGTCGCGGCCGAGTACGTGCAGGACGACGAGACCATCGAGCGCCTGAAGAGCTGCGGCGTCGACTTCGCCCAGGGCTACCGGACCGGGCGACCCGAGCCGATCACGGTGAGCCGGGACGAGGTGCAGACGATCGAACTCGAACTGCGGTTCCCACCGCAGCACACCGCCCTCGGCTGAACCGAGGCGCGCCGACCGCTGAAAGTTTCGAAGCGCGGTGCCGCAACA
The DNA here is from genome assembly GCF_042670805.1 of Micromonospora sp. NPDC057141. Taxonomy (NCBI): domain Bacteria; kingdom Bacillati; phylum Actinomycetota; class Actinomycetes; order Micromonosporales; family Micromonosporaceae; genus Micromonospora; species Micromonospora sp. NPDC057141. The sequence continues at coordinate 43,521 of NZ_JBHUVA010000018.1, forward strand.
CCCACGCCCGACAGGGGTACGCCAACCTGCCGGGTGTTCCGGCGTGCCGCCAGCTCGGAAGGCTGGCGTATTCGCCCCGGCGACGGCCTCGTGCGGCAATCCCCATCGACATTGACCGATCGCGATGTCGCGGGTATGTTGCAATCCAGTTACGACAGTTTCCGAAAGTTTCGAGATCGGGCCCGTAGGCCCGCGCTTCCTCGCCAATCTTGCGCATCATCGTCCGATCTGCAGAGGAGTGTCATGAAACGTCTACTGAGGGACGGTCGCCTCCGCGTGGTGGCCGCCACCGCCGCCAGCGCGCTGGTCCTGGCCGGCGCGGCGCTGGTGGTGCCCGGTCTGGCCCAGGCAGCCACCACGCTGGGGGCCGCAGCGGCGCAGTCGGGCCGCTACTTCGGCACCGCCATCGCCGGGGGCAGGCTGAACGACTCCACGTACAGCACCATCGCCGGGCGTGAGTTCGACATGATCACGGCCGAGAACGAGATGAAGCCGGACGCGACGCAGCCCAACCAGGGCCAGTTCAACTTCTCCGCCGGCGACCAGATCTACAACTGGGCGAACAGCCGCGGCCTGAAGGTCCGGGGACACACCCTGGCCTGGCACGCGCAGCAGCCGGGCTGGATGCAGAACATGAGCGGCAGCGCGCTGCGCACCGCCATGATCAACCACATCAACGGCGTGATGGCCCACTACAAGGGCAAACTCGTCGCGTGGGACGTGGTCAACGAGGCGTTCAACGAGGACGGCAGCCGCCGCAACTCCAACCTCCAGGGCACCGGCAACGACTGGATCGAGGTGGCGTTCCGCACCGCCCGGGCCGCCGACCCGTCGACCAAGCTCTGCTACAACGACTACAACATCGAGAACTGGAACTACGGCAAGACGCAGGGCGTCTACCGGATGATCCAGGACTTCAAGTCCCGCGGCGTGCCGATCGACTGCGTCGGCCTCCAGACCCACTTCACCGGCGGCAGCTCGCTGCCGAGCAACTTCCAGACCACGCTGTCCAGCTTCGCCGCCCTCGGCGTCGACGTGGCGCTGACCGAGGTCGACGTCACCAACGCCTCCACCACCCAGTACGCCGGGCTGACCCAGGCGTGCCTGAACGTCCCGCGCTGCATCGGCATCACCGTCTGGGGCGTACGCGACAGCGACTCCTGGCGTTCCAACGAGAACCCGCTGCTGTTCGACGGCGGGGGCAACAAGAAGCCCGCGTACACCTCGGTCCTCAACGCCCTCAACGCCGCAGGCCCGGGGCCGACCGGCAGCCCGACGGCGACGCCGACCGGCACGCCGACCACGCCGCCGCCGTCCGGCGGCGCCAACCGGATCGTCGGTTCCCAGTCGGGCCGGTGCATCGACGTGCCCAACGTGTCGCAGAGCGACGGCACCCGCGTGCAGCTCTACGACTGCCACGGCCAGTCCAACCAGCAGTGGACGTACACCGCGAGCAGGCAACTGACCGTGTACGGCAGCAAGTGCCTGGACGCCGCCGGCTCCGGCAACGGCGCGGCGGTCCAGATCTACAGCTGCAACGGCCAGGCCAACCAGCAGTGGAACGTCAACTCCAACGGCACCATCTCGGGCATCCAGTCCGGCCGCTGCCTCGACGTGTGGGGCACCGGCAACGGGCAGCAGGTCCAGCTCTACGACTGCCACGGGCAGGCCAACCAGCAGTTCCGGCTCGTAGCCAACGGCTAGCGACCGGGCGGTGGCTCATCGTCGTGGCCGTTGCCGCAGCGGTGGGCCACCGCAGTTTCAGCGCACCACGGCCCGGCGCGTCTCGGCCTCCGGCTGGAAGCAGGCCAGGGCCCAGCCACGATCGTTGGCGACCACCCACGGGTGCCCGACGTAGGTCTGCTGCCGGTACGACTCGCCCGGCCCCAGCGTCCGGTACTGCCGGCGGCGGCCGTCCCAGTCGAGCCAGTACACGACGACCCGCTCGCGCCGGGCGTTGACGAAGTCGACGTACGTCGAGCGGCCGCCGCTGGTCGACCGCAGGCCCGACTCCGCGTACGGCGGAAGCGCTTGCAGTTCCGCCGTGCCGGCCTGGGTGGGTTGCGGTCGGGGCGCGGTGGTCGTCGGGGCGGGCCGGCTCGCGGTCGCGCGCGGGGTCGGGCCGGTGGTCCGGGGCCGGCCGGTCGACGGGCGGCTCGACGCGGAAGCGCGGGCCGGTGCCGAGGCCCGGTTCGACAGCGACCCCGCCGCCGGCGAGAGGGTGGGCGTGGGCGTCGCGCTGTCGGTGGGCAGGCCCACCCGGATGGGCTCCTGGGCGATCGGCCCCGGCTGGTAGGGCTGGTAGGCGTTGAACAGCGGCAGCAGCGTGATGACCAGTGTGGCCACCAGCCCGACCACCACCGAGGTCAGCACGAGAGCCAGTTGTGGTCCGTCGCTGCCGTAGGCCCGCCTGGACGGCGCGGAGGCCGGCTGGGCCGCCGACGGCGACCCCGGGCCCGTCGTGGTCCATCCACCCGCAGCGGGGAACGCCTGGTACGCCGTGGACGGCAGGGACGCGCGCTCCACCGACGGCGGCACCCAGCCACCGATGCGTAGCCGCGCCGCTGTCCCGGTGCCGTCGCCGGTCCCTCTGGAAGTGCCGAGCCTGTGCCGGTCGTCGAACTCGCTTGAGTGGGTCATGGCCCCGATCCGCGCACGGTGCCGCTCGGATGAGCGGCACGGAGGACCGAATTATGCGAAGTGGGTTCCCCAAGGTCAATGGTTGCGGCCGGGAATTTTGCCACGGCCACCCATCAGCGCCTGTGGAGGCGGACCGTCGCGGGCAGCCGGGGAGTGTGCTCGGGCGTCGGGCTGTGCGAGGGATCTGGGGAGTGTGTTCGGGCGTCGGGCTGTGCGAGAGGGCTGGGGAGCCTGTTGAGGCTGGTACCTCTCACCTGCGCGGGGGCCGATCGCCATAGCAGATCCACTCGACCTCCGGGCGTTGTCCACAGTGCCTCCGGTCGTCCACAGGGGAGCCCGGCTGGGCGGCGACCGCGACCGCACCCGGGCACGCTCTCCGGCAGCACCCCCGAGCCCGACTGCTGGAGGCCGCGATGCCACCACCCCGTACCTCACTCCCACCGCGACGCCGACTGCCCTTGGTGGTGACCTCGGACGATGATCTGCTCGACGACCTGCTCCGGCTCGCGGCCGCAGGCGGCACCGAGGTCGAGGTGGCCGCGGACCCGGCCGCCGCCCGGTCCCGGTGGTCACCGGCGCCGTTGGTGCTGGTGGGCCACGACCAGGCACAGGCCTGCCTGCGGGCGCGACTGCCGCGCCGGTCGCGGATGGTCCTGGTGGGCCGGACGGGGCAGCTCGATCCCGGCTGGGAGGTCGCCGAGCTGATCGGCGCCGAGCACGTCGCCACCCTGCCGGCCGCCGAGCCGTGGCTGGTGGACCGGTTCGCCGAGTGCGCGCCGGACCGGGCCGGCGACGGCGTGGCCCGGGTGGTCGCGGTGCTCGGTGGCCGGGGCGGCGCCGGGGCCAGCGTCCTCGCCGGCGGGTTGGCCGTCACCGCCGCCCGGGCCCGGCTGCGCACCCTCCTCGTCGACGCCGACCCGCTCGGCGGCGGGCTCGACCTGGTGCTCGGCTGGGAGCAGCTGGACGGGTTGCGCTGGCCGGCGCTGACCGACGCCGACGGGCGGGTCGACCCGCCCGCGCTGGTCCGGGCCCTGCCCAGTCGCGGCGACCTGGTGGTGCTCTCCTGGGACCGGGGAGACCCGCTGCCGCTGCCCGCCCCGGCCATGGCGGCCACCCTCGACGCGGCCCGGCGGGGGCGCGACTTCGTCGTGGCCGACGTGCCCCGGCACCTCGACGATCCGGCCGTGCTCGCGTTGCAGGCCGCCGACCAGGCGTTCCTCGTCGTGCCGGCCGAGCTGCGGGCCACCGCTGCGGCGGCCCGGGTGGCGGCGGCCGCCGCCCCGCACTGCGCCCAGCTGTCCGTCGTCGTGCGGGGCCCGGCGCCGGGCCGGCTCAAGGCCGTCGAGGTGGCTCGCGCACTGGGGCTGCCTCTTGCCGGCACGCTCCGCCCCGAGCCGGGGCTGTGCCGCGGGCTGGAGCGGGGGGAGGCGCCCGCCGCAGACGGGCGCGGCCCCCTCGCCGCGCTCTGCCAGCGGATCGTCGGCGAGCTGACCGGCGTCCCGATGCCGGGTGCGGCGTGAACGGCCACGCCGACGGCGAGGAGATCGCCAGCCGGGTGCGGCAACGCTTCGCCACCACGGCCGCCCCGGTGACGCCGGCGGCCGTGGTCTCCGCCGTACGCGCCGAGCCGGCGGCGGCGGTCCTCGGGGACACCGCCGTGCTCCGCATCGCCGGCCGGGTGCACGACGACCTGGTGGGCGCGGGCCCGCTGGCACCCCTGCTGGCCGATCCTGAGGTGACCGACGTGCTCGTGAACGGCAACCGGGTGTGGATCGACCGGGGTCAGGGCCTGCACCAGGTCGCGGTGCCGGTCGGCACCGTCGACGACGTACGCCGCCTGGCGCAGCGCCTCGCGGCCGGGGCGGGCCGCCGCCTCGACGACGGCTCCCCCTACGCGGACGCCCGGCTGCCCGACGGTACGAGGCTGCACGCCGTGTTGCCCCCGGTGGCCACCGGGGGGCCCTACCTGTCCCTGCGCACGTTCCGGCAGCGCCCGTTCACCCTGGACGACCTGGTCCGGCAGGGCACCGTGCCCCGGCCGGTCGCCCCCGTGCTGGCCGCGGTGGTGGCGGCCCGGCTCGCGTACCTGGTGGTGGGCGGCACCGGGTCCGGCAAGACGACCCTGCTCAACACCCTGCTCGGGCTGGTCCCGGCGACCGAGCGGATCGTGCTGGTCGAGGACGCCGCCGAGCTGCGCCCCCTGCACCCGCACGTGGTCGGGTTGCAGGCGCGCACCTCCAACGTGGAGGGTGCCGGCGCGGTCGGCCTGAGCGACCTGGTTCGGCAGGCGCTCCGGATGCGCCCGGACCGGCTCGTGGTCGGCGAGTGCCGGGGCGGGGAGGTCGTCGACCTGCTCGCCGCGTTGAACACCGGCCACGACGGCGGGGCAGGGACGCTGCACGCCAACGCGCCCTCGGACGTACCGGCCCGGCTGGAGGCGCTCGGCATGCTGGGTGGGCTGCCCCGGGCCGCGCTGCACGCGCAGGTCGCCGCCGCGCTCCAGGTGCTGCTCCAGGTCCGCCGGGGCGCGCGGGGCCGGGTGCTGGAGTCGGTCTGCCTGCTGCTCCCGGACGGCCCGGACCGCCTCGTCACGGTCGTCCCCGCCTGGGTACGCGGTCACGGCCCCGGCCCCGCCGCGCGGGCCCTCGGCGTGTTGCTGCTGGAGCGGGACGTGCCCGTCCCGGCGATCCTCGGCGAGGCGCGGCCGGGCGGCATCGAGCGGGGCGGCCGGGCCGAGGCCCCTGCTCCCCACGGGGAGCCCACGTGACCACGGCCGAGTGGCTGGTGGCCGCCCTCCTCGTCGCCGCCGCTGCGGCCGTGGTCTGGCCGATGCGCAGCAGCCGGGCCAGGCGGCGCGCGCTGCTCGGGGAACCGCCCCCGCACCCGACGGGAGCCGGCGCGCCGGACGCCGGTCGGCCGGCGCGAGACCCCGTGCCGGCAGGTGCCCGTCCGACCTGGGCCACCGCCGGCCCGTGCACCCCGGGCCCGCCCTCCAGCCGGTCCGGCCCGACCGGTCACCGTCCCTCGCCTGGCCCGACGGGCCACCGCCCTTCGGCCGGCACCGCTGGCGCTTCCGGTCCGGCAGAGCCCGACGGACGGTCCGGCCCGCCCGGTCGGCGTGATCCGCGCAGGCCGGCAGGTGCCCTGCTCCGATCCGAGCCGACCACGCCGCCCCACCCGGGCCCGTCCACGGTTTCGCCGCTCGACGGGGCGGGCGGCGTGCGTGCCAGGCCGTCGGTTGCCGGTCTCCGGTCGCTGCGCGCACCGGCCTGGCTGTCGGCCTCGCCCCGGCGGGCCCCGCTGGTCGGGGGCGTGGCGGGCGCGGCGTCCGGTGCCGTACTGGCCGGGCCGGTGGCGGCCGTGGTGGCCGGCGCGTACGGGGCGCTGGCCATCCGTGGGCTGCTCCGCAGGCGGCTGGCCCAGCAGGCGCAGCTCGCGCGACGGCGCAGCCTGGACCAGCTCTGCGCCCTCGCCGCGGACCTGCGTGCCGGTGTGCCGGTGCTGACGGCCGCCGCCTCACTGCCCGTCGATCCTGCCGCCGCCGACCGGCTCGGGCGGCTGGCCCGCGCGGCGGTTCAGCTCGCCGACCGGACCGGTGCGCCCCTGGCCGACCTGCTGGAACGCATCGAGGCCGACGCGCGGGCCACCGATCGGGGACTCGCGGCCGCCGCGGCGCAGGCGGCCGGGAGCCGGGCCACCGCCTGGCTCCTCGCCGCGCTGCCCCTCGGCGGCATCGGGCTGGGGTACGGGGTCGGCGTCGATCCCGTCGCGGTCCTGCTGCACACGCCCATCGGTGGTGGCTGCGCGGTGGTGGCCGTCGTCCTTCAGCTCGCCGGCCTGTTCTGGGCCGAACGGCTCGGCGCGGCACCGGACGGGAGCCGCTGATGTCCCGCCAGGCGCTGGCCGCCGGCTGTCTCGCCGCGGCGGCCGTCCTTGCCCTGTCCATCGGTACGCGGGCCGACCCCGCCCGGCGGCTGCGCGGCCTGACCCGGCGGAACGAGCCTGCCGGGCGGTCACGCCCGGCGTGGTGGCCCGACCCGGTACGCCTCGGGGCGGGGCTGGCCGGGGCGGCGGTCCTGATCGTGCTGGGCGGTTGGCCGGGCCTGCTCGGCGGCGCTCTCGCCGCCGTCGTGGCGAATCGGGGACTGCGCCGGATCGAGCCGCGCGTCGCCCGGGAGCGGCGGCTGCGGGAGGCCGCCGACCTGCCCCTCGCCGCAGACCTTCTCGCGTCCGCGATGCGGGCCGGGGCACCCGTCGACCGCTCGGTGCTGGCGGTGGCCGAGGCGCTCGGCGGGCCGTTGGGGGACCGCCTCGGCCTGGTCGGCCGGACCCTGCTCCTCGGCGGCGGCTCCGAGGAGGCGTGGGCGCATCTCGCTCCGGTGCCGGGGGCCGAGCGGCTGTCCGGGGCGGCGCTGCGCTCGTCGAGCAGCGGTGCCGCCCTCGCCGGCGCGCTGACCCGTCTGGCCGACGACCTGCGCGCCGACCGCTCGACCGCCGCCGAGGCGTCCGCCCGCCGGGCCGGCGTCCTCATCGTGCTGCCGCTGGGGCTCTGCTTCCTGCCGGCCTTCATTCTCGCCGGCCTGGTGCCGGTGATCGTCGCCGTCCTCGGCGACGTGCTCTGAGCGCCGCCGGCCGACCGGCCGCGCGGCGACAAGTCGAGAAAGGAACACGCATGCGAAAGCTGCTCGTCCGCCTGCGCGGCGACGCCGGGATGAACACCGCCGAGTACGCCGTCGGCACCCTCGCCGCCGTCGCGTTCGCCGGCATCCTGCTCAAGGTGCTGACCTCGGGCAACGTCCAGTCCGCGCTGACCGCCGTGATCGACCGGGCACTGAAGTGACGCCCCGCCGGCAGGCCGTGCGCGATCGGGGTACGCCGGAGCGCCAGCCAGCATCCGGTCGACGTGGCGGCCGGGCGCGGTGGCGTCCACTCGGTACGCCCCGGGAGCGTGGTTCGTTCACGGCTGAACTGGCCGCCGGCCTGCCGGCGTTGCTGCTGCTCCTGCTCGCCGGTCTCACCGCCGTCAACGCGGTGGCGACGCAGGCCGGCTGCCTCGGGGCGGCCCGGGAGGCGGCGCTGGCCGCCTCCCGGGGCCAGCCCGGCGTCGCGGCGGGCGCGGCGGCGGCACCCGCCGGAGCCGATGTCTCGGTCTCGGTGGGCGGCGGAAGGGTCACCGCGTCGGTACGGGCACCCGTGCGTGCCCTCGGCGCTCGACTGCCCCTCATCACCGTGACCGCTACGGCGGTCGCCGCCGTCGAGCCCGGCGCTCCGGGCCCGCAGCCGTGAGGACGCGCCTCGCGACTATGGGCGCACCGGGCCGGGTGGGGAGCGATCCGGGCAACGGGCGACCCGGCGGGGCCGAGGCGAGCGGGGGGATCGTGGGCCGGCAGCGCGGCGATCGGGGCGGGGCGACGGTGGGATGGCGGCGCGGCGGCGATCGGGGCGGGGCGACCGTGTGTCTGCTCGCCGTCGGGCTGGTGTTCGTGATCGTCGGCGTCTTCGGCGCGGCCGTCGAGGCTGCCCGGGTTGCGCGTCAGCGGGCTGCGGTGGCGGCGGACTTCGCCGCGCTTGCCGCAGCGGCGCAGGCGCTCACCGGCGGCGAGGTGGCCTGCGCGTCCGCCGGTGCCGTCGCTCGGGCGAACGGGGCACGGCTGACCGGCTGCCGGTTCGACGGGCTGGACGCCGTGGTGGCGACGGAGGTGACCGTCACGCCGGTACCCGGTCTCACCCGGGTCGCCACGGCGACCGCCCGCGCCGGCCCGGCCAGGGCATGACGCATCGACGGTGGGGCGCGCGCCCTCACGGGCAACAGGTGTGCCCCGGCGGCTCTCGCGGGGCGGCGTCCCGCGCGCTTAGGTGGGATGACGAAGATCGCCCGGCTCGTCCCGGCCGGCTCGTCGCCCGAGAACGGCCCCACCCGTCCGAACCGGTCCCGCGGAGCCCGTCGAACGGAGACGATCATGCACGCACGGCAGGACCCGGAGCGGCAGCGCCCGCCGGGCTCACCGTCCCGGCCGGGACCCGTCCGGGACGCGGAACCGGCGGCAGCGCAGCCGGCCCACGCCGACCTGGGGCCGGAGGCCCTCACGCCGGCCGTGCTGCCGGGGCTCCAGCGCGTCATCGGCAACGCCGAGGTCGGCCGCCTGCTGGCCGGAGAACAGCCGGTCCAGCGGTCGACGGTGCCGGAGGTGCTGCGTTCTGCGGGGGCGCCGCTCGACGAGACGACCAGGGCCGACATGGAGGCCAGGCTCGGCGCCGACTTCTCCGACGTCCGGCTGCACACCGGCACGGCGGCGGAGCAGTCGGCCGGCGAGATCGGGGCACGGGCCTACACCTCGGGCAACCACGTGGTGATCGGCCAGGGCGGTGCCGACCGGCACACCCTCGCCCACGAGTTGACCCACGTCGTCCAGCAGCGCCTGGGCGCGGTGGACGGCACGGATCGCGGCGACGGGCTGCGGATCAGCGATCCGTCCGACCGGTTCGAGCGGGAGGCCGAGGAGACCGCTACCAGGGCGCTGTCCGCGGCACCACCCTCGCCCGCCGCCGAGTCGGAGCAGCACGACGCGGACACAGGTGGGCGCGAGGTCGGGGCGCCGGCAGTCCAGCGGATGATCGCTGCGGGGGACCCGGCGGACCCCACCCTGCTGGAGTCGAACGATGTTCCCACCTATCCGGCGTTCGCGGGCCTTCCCCAGACGATGATCGCCCAGTTGCAGACGTTGGCCGCTGACGACGAGGAGGTCTACCACGTCGAGGAGGCGCTGGCGGTGGTGCGGAACACGCTGACCGGCGGGGTCAACGTGGTCAGCAGGGGAGAGGCCAACTTCCTGCGTGACCTCGCGAGCCAGCGCGGTCAGGTGTCGGCCTACGACCCGGACATGACGCCGACGGCGCAAGCCACGCTTGCGAGCGTCGGCGTGCCCGCCAACGCGGTGACGCTTCACCAGGCATCCATCACCGCGTTCGGCAACCACGTGCCGCACACCGACATCTTCGTGCCGCACCCGGGGCCGTGGACGAAGCTGACGCCGCCGAACGACCTCGCTTCCTGCCTCGACGAGGTGATGGGGGCCGCAAGCCATGCGTATGTGCTGACCGACAACGAGCCCGGCCAGGGGTTCGCGCAGAGCGTCATCGACAGCATCAACAGGGTCAACAGCGGCAACGCCGGCGTGCCCGGTTATGTACCCCTGACCTTCACCGTCACGGAGCTGAACGTGCCGGAGGGCACCGAGGTCGAGCTCGGAAACCCGAACTTCGACCGGACCCGTGTTTCGCTCACAACCCGGCACAGCCCCAACTACCGGCTGATCCACATCTCCCGCGCCTGAACGCCACCCGCTGCCCGGCTGCGAAAGAACCCGTGCTGACCAGATTCCTCGCGATCTGGGTAAACGCTGGGCCTGCCCAGCCGGCACCGGCCCTCGGCGACCTGCGGAACGCGGTCAACCACTCCTGGCTGAGTTTCCAGCACGCCCGGTACGCCGAACTGGTCCGGGCGCTGCCGAAGCTGCTGCTCGACGCCCAGCAGGCCCGGACCGCCCACCCCGACGCCCCGGAGAGCGCACGCCACCTGGCCGAGGCGTACCAGATCGCGTCGGCGGTGATGCGCAAGCTCGGGGTCGACGACCTGGCGTGGCTGGCCGCGGACCGGGCCCTGGTGGTCGGCCAGGCCGCCGCCGATCAGCTTCTGACGGGAGCCGCCGCCGTGCAGCTTGGGTACGCGCTGCTGGCTCAGGGGCAGGCCCGGCACGCGATGGAGATCAGCATCGCGGTGGCTCACCAGATCGCGCCGCCGGACCCGCTCGCCAGCCGCGCCGACCACCTTTCCGTCTGCGGGACGCTGCTCGTCGTGGCCGCGCGCGGGGCCGCCACCCTCGGGCACGTCGACAGCGTCGACGAACTGCTCGGCCAGGCCGGCGCAGCGGCGGAGGTCGTCGGCGACGGGCAGGACCACTATCGGACGTCGTTCGGTCCCACTGCCGTCGAACTGGCCCGGGTGGCGGCGATGGTCGATCTCGGCGCGGGCCTCATCGACTCCGCCGCGCATCGGCGGCTCGTGGCGGGCACCGCCTTCCAGCGGTTGCCGCCGGAGCGCCGGGCGGCCCACCTGCTCGACGCGGCGTACGGGTTCATGCAGGCCGGCGACGTGGCCGGCGCGGCCGAGGCGGTGGTGAGCGCCGACCGGGTGGCGGCGGCGGAGGTCCGTAGCCGGCCGGTGGGGCACGCGTTGGTGGCGGCCGTCCTCCGCCGGTCACCGGCGGCGAGCGCCGACGTCCTGCGCCTGGCCGAGCAGATGGGCGTGGTGGTGTGAGCAGTCCCGTCCCGGCCCCGGCCGCTCAGCGGGGCCGGGACCGAAAGTCGGCGGCCGGACCGGAGGCCGTCGGCCCCGGGGCTCACAGTCAGGCCAGCGGTCCCCGGGTCAGCGGCTCTGGAGGGCGTCCAGGCCGATCGCCATGGCGATGACGAGCCGGCGGTCGATCTGCGGGTTCTGCACCTCGACGACGTACCGGTCGCGCAGGCCCCACTTCTTGATGACCGAGAACACCGGCTGGCCGCCGGCGGTGAAGTCGAAGTGGTACGGCAGCCAGGACAGCGAGTCGACGAACCGGCGCAGCAGCGCCACCGGCATGCTGCGTTCCTGGCCGGTGATCTGCGGCAGGCCGGCCTGCTCGACGTGCCACGTGGAGCGCAGCAGCGACTGGGCGAAGTCCTTGCGGAACAGCCCGATCGGGGTGCCGGCGTGGTCGGTCACGTCGTACGTCGCGCCGAGGTCCAGCCGCTGCCGGGCCTTGAAGCCGAGCAGCGGCTGCTGCTTGCTGTCGTCGGTGTAGATGGTCACCTGTTCCTTGAACGCCAGCCGCTTCTGCTGCGCGAACGCCAGCAGCCCGCCTTCCGAGCCGTCGGGGGCGACGGAGTGGACCTCGTACTGGTTGACCATCATCCGGATCCGCTGCCGGATGTGGAACTGCTGCTGGTGCTGCAAGGTGTCGAGCTGCATGAGAACTCCTCCAAAGGGTCGCCGGAGTCTCGCACAGCCGCCCCCACGCCGCCCGCCGGCGTCAGCGCCCGCCGTCGACGGTCGCCTTGAGCGCCCACGTGTTGAGCACCTGGTGGATGCTGCGCAGCCGTTCGTTGATCTGCTCCAGCCGCTCCGCCTGGGCGAGGGTCGCCATGGCGGCACCGAGGGCGATCTGCTGGTCGGGGGTGAGGTGCTCCTGGTCGATGGTGTAGAGCAGGTCGACGGTCTCGGCGATGGTGTCGGCCACGACTCCTCCTCCGGCGGCTAGAAGGGCGATCTCAGCGTAGTGGGGTGGGTGCGTGACATGGAAGCGTTCCCATGTATCAATGCCCATCGCGGTTGACGGTCATGCACGCTCGCCCCGAAAGGCGGGTCGTCGCCCCGAAAGGCGGGTGGTCGCCTACGACGACGCCCGGTCACCCTGCCGAGGCAGCGCGGCCCCCGAGCTGGCCGGCGCGGGCAGGTTGGCCAGCACCACGTCGAGGACCCGCAGCGCGCCCGGCTTGGACAGCGGATTGTTGCCGTTGCCGCACTTCGGGGACTGGACGCAGGACGGGCACCCCGCCTCGCAGCCGCACTCGGCGATCGCGTCGCGGGTGGCCCGCAGCCACTGGGCGGCCGTGCCGTACGCCCGCTCGGCGAAGCCCGCCCCGCCCGGGTGCCCGTCGTAGACGAAGACGGTCGGGGCCTCGGTGTCCGGGTGCAGCGCCGTCGACAGCCCGCCGATGTCCCACCGGTCGCAGGTGGCCATCAGCGGCAGCAGCCCGATCGCGGCGTGCTCGGCGGCGTGCAGCGCCCCGGGCACGTCGGCCGGCTCGACCCCGGCCGCCGCCAGCGACTCCGGGGAGAGGGTGAACCACACGGCTACGGTGCGCAGCTCGCGGGCCGGCAGGTCCAGCGGCCGGGTGTCGATGACCTCGCCGGAGGAGATCCGCCGCCGCTGGTACGACACGACCTGGCTGGTCACGTCCACCTCGCCGAGGAAGAGCCCGACGGGCCCGGCGTCGACGTACGAGCGGACCGACGCCACGGTGAGCGAGGTGACGTCCCGGGCGTGGGTGGACCAGTCGGGTTCCTCCGGGTGCACCAGCGCGCACCCGTCGTCGAGGTCCAGCGAGTCGACCACGTACGACACGCCCTGGTGCAGGTGAACCGCGCCCTGGTGGACGAGGAAGTGGGCCGAGCCGCCGTCGACGGTGCCGAGCAGCCGCCCGGTGGCCGCCTCGACCACGCAGACCGGGGCCCCGCCCTCGCCGCGCAGGTCCACCTCGGGGCGCTCCCGGTGCCGCCAGTACCAGCCGGTCGGCCGCTGCCGCAGCGCGCCGGCCGCGACGAGCGAGTCGACGGCCTCCTTGGCACCGTCGCCGAAGAGGTCCAGGTCAGCCGGGGTGAGCGGGGCCTCGGCCGCCGCGCAGGCGAGCTGCGGGGCGAGCACGTACGGGTTGGCCGGGTCGAGCACGGTGGCCTCGACCGGGCGGCCGAACAGGGCGTCGGGGTGGTGCACCAGGTAGGTGTCCAGCGGGTCGTCGCGGGCCACGAGGACGGCGAGGGCCTCGCCGCCGGAGCGCCCCGCCCGCCCGGCCTGCTGCCACAGCGACGCCCGGGTGCCGGGCCAGCCGCAGATCAGCACGGCGTCCAGGCCGACCAGGTCGACGCCGAGCTCCAGCGCGTTGGTCGAGGCGAGCCCGAGCAGGTTGCCGTGGAACAGGGCCCGTTCCAGCTCGCGCCGCTCCTCGCGCAGGTAGCCGGCCCGGTAGGCGGCCACCCGGTCGCCGAGCCCGGGGACGGCCTCGTCGAGGGCGCGGCGCGCGGTGGCGGCCACCACCTCCGCGCCCTTGCGGGACCGGACGAAGGCGAGGGTGCGTACGCCGGAGGCGACCGCGTCGGCGAGCAGGTCGGCGGTCTCCCGCAGCGCGGACCGGCGCACCGGCGCGAGGTCGACGCCCCCGGCCGCCTGGTCGCCGCGCCCGGGAACCTGCTGCCCGGCCCCGGGAGCCTGGCCGCCGGGAGCCTGGTCGCCGGGCAGCAGCGGCGGCTCCCACAGGGCGAACGTCACCCCGCCGCGCGGGGAGGCGTCGTCGGTGACGGCCGCGACGGGCAGGCCGGTGAGCCGCCCGGCCGCCGTCGCCGGGTCGCCCGACGTGGCGGAGGCCAGCAAGAACACGGGGGTACGCCCGAAACGCGCGCACTGGCGGCGCAGCCGGCGCAGCACGTGCGCGACGTGGGAGCCGAACACGCCCCGGTAGGTGTGGCACTCGTCGACGATCACGTACGCCAGCCGGCGCAGGAAGCCCGACCAGTGGGCGTGCCCGGGGAGGATCCCGTGGTGCAGCATGTCGGGGTTGGTCAGCACGAACCGGGAGTGCCGACGGATCCACTCCCGCTCGGCGCGCGGGGTGTCCCCGTCGTAGGTGGCGGGGCGTACCCCGTCGAGTTCCAGGCCGGCGACGGCGCGCAGCTGGTCGGCGGCGAGCGCCTTGGTCGGCGCGAGGTAGAGCACGGTGGCCCGGGGGTCGGCGAGCAGGGTGGCCAGCGCGGGAAGCTGGTACGCCAGGGACTTGCCGGACGCCGTGCCGGTGGCGACGACGACGTGCGTGCCCGCGTACGCCAGGTCGGCGGCCTCGGCCTGGTGCCGCCACGGCGCGACGACGCCGCGTCGGGCGAACGCCGCGCGCAGTTCCTCGGGGGCCCACTGCGGCCACGGCACCCGCTCGCCGGGTCGGGCCGGCACCCGCTCGACGTGGGTGACCGGGTCGGCGTCGGCGTCGGAGCCGGTGCGCGCGCGCAGCCGACGCAGCAGCTCGGCCGGGGCCGCGCCGGGCGGGCGGTCGGGGCCGTGGCCTGCGGCTACGGTGGCTGCGGGGGGCACGTCCTGCACTCTCGCACAGTTGTTCGGAGTCGACTGGCGGGGGTCTGGGTAAGGGGGAGCCTTCGCCGGTGACCTCGCGGACGGTTTCGGCGGAGATGGTTAGATGCCCAGGAGAGTTTACGACTCTTGCGAGGAGGACCGATGGAGCTGTCGCTGGCGACCCGTGCCGTGGGGGAGCACACGGTGCTCGAGGTCGGCGGTGAGGTCGACGTCTACACGGCCCCTCGCCTGCGGGAACGGCTCCTGGAGCTGATCGACGGCGGGGCCCGGCACGTCGTGGTCGACCTGGGTCGGGTCGACTTCCTGGACTCCACGGGCCTGGGTGTGCTGGTCGGCGCGCTGAAGCGGTTGCGCGCGGCGGGCGGCAGCTTCGCGCTGGTCTGCGGCAAGGAGCCGCTGCTCAAGATATTCCGGATCACCGCGTTGGATCAGGTCTTCCCGTTGTATCCGACCGTCGACACGGCGATCGGGGCGGGCCCGACCGGCGCCGGCGTCTGATGGCGACGGTCCGGCTCTCCTTCTCGCCGGCCCCGGTGCACGTGCGCACCGCCCGGCTGGTCGGCGTCGCGGTGGCCCGCCGCGCCGGCGTCCGTGAGGACCTGCTCGACGAGGTGCGGCTGGCCATCGGTGAGGCGTGCACCCGGGCGGTGGCCCTGCACCGGCAACATCACGTGCCGGACCCGGTGCTCGTGGAGATGTCCGACAGCGGGGCGTACGCGGTGCGGGTGGTGGACCGCGCGCCGATCGAGGCGAGCATCGGCCTGGCCGCGCTGGACGCCGACCAGCTCGCCAACGAGTCGCTCGACGAGGACGACCTGACCACCGGCGTGGGCTTCGCGCTGCTGGCCGGCTTCGTCGAGGACCTCCAGGTGCGCCCCGTCGACGACGGCGTCGGCACCGAGGTCCGCATGGTGTGGCCGGTGCACCGCTGACCCTTGGCTCAACGACCGCTGATCGCATGATCAGTCACCCGAGCTGACTACGCGCACAGTCCACTGATTCGCTGCTCAGGGCCACACTCCCGCACGGGAGGGTGGCCCGTTCGTCGTGGTCGGGGCTTATATCAGAATTCTTCTCGTAACACAGCGACGAAGATCATCCGGACACGGTGCCCCTCAATGTGACCTCTGGCACTACGGAGGGCTACAGTACGCGGGTTGTCAGCAAGTGATCCTCCCCGCAGCCAGCGGGTATGGGTGTTCATCGCTGGTCCGCTGGAGTGGGTTGGCGCGCTTGCGAGTCCGCATCCAGGCGTCGGTCCGTGCGTCTCCACCGGCCGGCGCGAGTGTTCGGTACAGGAGGACACAGATGTCCGGGACCATGGCCGCCGACGGCGGCGCACTGTCCCTTACCGGAGCCAACCTGACGTACGTCGTCATCGCCGCGGTCATCGCGCTGGTGGCACTCGTCTTCGCCGCCGCCTTGACCAAGGCCGTGCTGGCAGCCGGTAAGGGCACCACCAAAATGCAGGAGATCTCCGGGGCGGTACAGGAGGGGGCCTCGGCCTACCTGCTCCGGCAGTTCAGGACCCTCGCGATCTTCGTGGTGATCGCCGTGGTGCTGCTCTTCCTGCTGCCGGTGCACGACACCGACGGCAGCGAGCTGGCGGTGAAGATCGGCCGGTCCGCCTTCTTCGTGGTGGGCGCCCTGTTCAGCGCGTTCATCGGCGGCGCCGGCATGTGGCTGGCCACCCGCGCGAACCTGCGGGTCGCCGCAGCGGCCCGGGAGGCGACCGGCGGCCGGGAGGGCGCCATGAAGATCGCCTTCCGCACCGGCGGTGTGGTCGGCTTCCTCACCGTCGGCCTCGGCCTGTTCGGCGCGGCGCTCGTCGTCCTGCTGTTCAAGGGCGACGCCCCGACCGTGCTGGAGGGCTTCGGCTTCGGCGCCGCCCTGCTCGCCATGTTCATGCGGGTCGGCGGCGGCATCTTCACCAAGGCCGCCGACGTCGGCGCCGACCTGGTCGGCAAGGTCGAGCAGGGCATCCCCGAGGACGACCCGCGCAACGCCGCCACCATCGCCGACAACGTGGGCGACAACGTCGGCGACTGCGCCGGCATGGCCGCCGACCTCTTCGAGTCGTACGCGGTCACCCTCGTCGCCGCGCTGATCCTCGGCCGGGCCGCGTTCGGCAACGACGGCCTGGTCCTGCCGCTGATCATCTCCACGATCGGCGTGCTGGTGGCGATCGTCGGCGTCTTCATCACCCGGCTGCGCGCCTCCGACCGTAACGGCCTCACCGCGATCAACCGGGCGTTCTACCTCTCCGCCCTGTTCTCCGCGGTGCTGGTGGCGATCGCCTCCTTCGTCTACCTCAAGCCGACCTGGGCCGACCTGCTCGGGCCCGAGTGGCGGGCCAGCCTCGGCGTCGACGGCGGCGACCCGCCGCTGGGCCCGCGCGGGGTGACCATCGCCGCCGTGATCATCGGCATCGTGCTGGCCGCCGCGATCCAGGCGCTCACCGGCTACTTCACCGAGACCAACCGCCGCCCGGTGCAGGACATCGGCAAGAGCTCGCAGACCGGCCCCGCGACCGTCATCCTCGCCGGCATCAGCGTCGGCCTGGAGTCGGCCGTCTACTCGGCGCTGCTGATCGGCGCGGGCGTCTTCGGTGCGTTCCTGCTGGGCGGCGGCTCCATCACGCTGTCGCTGTTCGCGGTGGCGCTGGCCGGCACCGGCCTGCTCACCACCGTCGGCGTGATCGTCGCGATGGACACCTTCGGGCCCATCTCCGACAACGCCCAGGGCGTGGCGGAGATGTCCGGCGACATCGACGAGAACGGCGCCCGGATCCTCACCGAGCTGGACGCGGTCGGCAACACCACCAAGGCGATCACCAAGGGCATCGCGATCGCCACCGCGGTCCTCGCGGCGACGGCGCTGTTCGGCTCGTACACCGACACGCTGCGCACGGCGTACTCGGACGCGGGTGTCGGCGACGTCGGCGCGGAGATCCTCAACTCGCTGAACGTGGCGAACCCGCGCAACCTCGTCGGCCTGATCATCGGCGCGGCGGTGGTCTTCCTCTTCTCGGGGCTGGCCATCAACGCGGTCTCCCGCTCGGCGGGCGCCGTCGTGATGGAGGTACGCCGGCAGTTCCGCGAGCTGCCCGGGATCATGGACGGCACCCAGCGCCCCGAGTACGGCAAGGTCGTCGACATCTGCACCCGGGACGCGCAGCGCGAGCTGATGACCCCCGGCCTGCTCGCCATCCTCGCCCCGATCGCCGTCGGCTTCGGCCTCGGGCCGGGCGCGCTGGCGGCGTACCTGGCCGGGGCGATCGGCGCCGGCACCCTGATGGCGGTCTTCCTGTCCAACTCCGGCGGCGCCTGGGACAACGCCAAGAAGCTCGTCGAGGACGGGGCGTTCGGCGGCAAGGGCTCCGACTCGCACGCCGCCACGGTCATCGGCGACACCGTCGGCGACCCGTTCAAGGACACCGCCGGCCCGGCCATCAACCCGCTGATCAAGGTGATGAACCTGGTCTCGCTGCTGATCGCGCCGGCCGTCGTGGCGTGGAGCGTCGGCGACGACCGCAACGTCGGCCTCCGGGTCGGCATCGCGGTGGTGGCCACGCTGATCATCGTGGCGGCGGTGGTGTTCAGCAAGCGCAAGGGCATCGCGATGGGCGACTCCGACGACAGCGGCGCCGGCACCGGCAGCGCCGACCAGCGGCCGGAGACGGTCAACGCCTGAGCGGTGACACAGCGGGTTCCCGGCCGGTCCACCATCGTCGGCCGGGAACCCGCACACCCGTGGCGGCCGGGGCGGGTCAGGGGCGGGCCGGGAGGCGGCAAACCGACCCGTGGCACAACGGCGCCGAGGCCGTACGCTGCAACGCATGCGCACGTGCCGGGCGGCGACCGCCGGAAGGTTCACGGTGGTCCTCGCCACGCTCGTCCTGGCGCTGGCCGCGTGCGGCGGCGGCCCCAGCCCGCGGGCGTGGGCGGCGTCGGTCTGCGAGGCGCTCACCCCGTGGCGGGCCGAGATCAACAAGCTGACCAGCAGCACCCAGCAGCAGATGACCGCGCAGACCACCCCGGCGCAGGCGAAGGAGAACCTGGTGCGACTCTTCGCCGGCGCGGAGGACGCCAGCGAGACCGCCCGCCGCAAGATCGACCAGGCCGGCGTCCCGGAGGCCGAGCACGGCGAGGAGATCTCGGCCCGCTTCCAGGCGTCCCTGGGCAAGGTGCGCGACGCGTACGGCCGGGCCCGGGACACCATCGACGGGCTGGGCACCGGCGAGGCCACCGCCTTCTACGACGGGGTGCGCACGGCCGTGGAGACCCTCGACAAGGAGTACGACGCCAGCGCGCTGGACACCAGCCGGCTCGACTCCGAAGAACTCCGGCAGGCCTTCGACGAGGTCCCGGAGTGCCGCTGACGTCCCCCGACCGACCACCCGACCCGGTGCGGCAGCTCTCCCTGTTCGGCGCCGAGGCGGCGGACCCGTCCGTCGCCGACCTGGCCGGCCTGCTCGCCGGGCCGGGGGAGGTGTCCCGGATGGGCGGCACCGCCCGGCTGTCGATCGTGCTGGACGCCGCCTGGCGGGTGCACGTGCTCGTCGCCGAACTGTCCCGGCGCGGCGTCGTCGCGACCTGGGAGGCGACCGCCGACGGCCGGCACCTGGTGCGCACCTCGTACGCGAGCACCCTGGCACCGCTCGCGCTGGCCTGGCTGCGCGACCCGCCCTCCGCCAGCCCGCCGCCCTCCGCCAGCCCGCCGCCCTCCGCCAGCCCGCCGCCGTCCGCCGGACCGGCAGCGGGGGAGGTGAAACAGCCGCCCACCGGGTTCCACCTCAACGGCCGGCGGCTGCGGCTCTGGGTGGCCGCCGCCGGGGCCGCCGACCCGCCCGGGTTCCTGCTCCGCCTCGGCGCCGCGGACGAGCGCTGCCGGGGACCGGTCGGCGCGGCCCTGGCCGCCGTCGGCCTGCCGGCGGTGCTGCTCGACGCGCAGGCGGGCGGTCCGGCGTACCGGATCACGGGCCGTCGCCGGCTGGCCCGCCTCGCCGACCTCATCGGCGACCGCCCGCCCGCCGCCCCCGCCGCCGACTGGCCCGCCGCGCCCTGACCGGCCTCCCCCGGGTGTCCGATCAAGGACACTCCGGCCGTCGACCCGCAGCGGCGGAGCGGCTGGTCGGACCTCCACCGAGAGGCGGCCTCGTCACGGTGACCCGCCCGAGGGCCTACCCACGGTGTACGGTGGCGCCGTCCGGCAAGACCGTCGCCGGTGCCCGGGAGGCGCGGTGGGCGGTTTGCCGCCCGCGAGACCCGGAACGCGGGCGGCGCGTTACGTTGGACATCCGGACCGCCGGCGGTTCCGGCGGACCGAGAGTGGTCCGTGCCCCGGATCGGCCGGCCACGAGCAGGAGTGAGGTCGCAGGAGACGTGCCGAGCAACGCCAGGACCACCCGTCTGGTCATCGTCGAGTCACCGGCGAAGGCCAAGACGATCTCGGGCTATCTCGGCCCGGGGTACGTCGTGGAGGCCAGCTTCGGTCACGTCCGCGACCTTCCGCGCAACGCCGCCGACGTGCCCGCCAAGTACAAGGGCGAGCCGTGGGCCCGCCTCGGGGTGGACGTCGACAACGGTTTCCACGCCCTCTACGTGGTCTCGCCCGACCGCAAGCAGCAGATCAGCAAGCTGGTGAAGCTGGCCAAGGAGGTCGACGAGATCTTCCTGGCGACGGACGAGGACCGCGAGGGCGAGGCGATCGCCTGGCACCTGGTGGAGACCCTGAAGCCCAAGGTGCCGGTCAAGCGGATGGTCTTCCACGAGATCACCAAGCCGGCGATCCAGGCGGCGGTGGCCAACCCCCGCGAGATCGACCGGGACCTGGTCGACGCCCAGGAGGCCCGGCGCATCCTCGACCGGCTCTACGGCTACGAGGTCTCCCCGGTGCTGTGGAAGAAGGTCATGCCGAAGCTCTCGGCGGGCCGGGTGCAGTCCGTGGCGACCCGGATCGTGGTCGAGCGGGAGCGGCAGCGGATGGCGTTCCGCACCGCCGAATACTGGGACGTCCTGGCCACCCTCGCCGTGGCGAAGCCGGGCGAGGGGCCACGCACCTTCAACGCCACCCTCGTCGCGCTCAACGGCGACCGGATCGCCGCCGGCAAGGACTTCGAGCCGACCACCGGCCGGGTGCGGCCCGGCGCGGGCGTCGTGCACCTCGACGAGGGCGGGGCACGGGGGCTGGCGGCCCGCCTTGCGGGGCGGCCGTTCACGGTCACCCGGGTCGAGGAGAAGCCCTACCGCCGCCGCCCGTACGCGCCGTTCATCACCTCCACGCTCCAGCAGGAGGCGGCCCGCAAGCTGCGCCTCTCGTCGCAGCAGACGATGCGCACCGCGCAGCGGCTCTACGAGAACGGCTACATCACCTACATGCGTACCGACTCGGTGAACCTGTCGGAGACCGCCATCGCGGCGGCCCGTCGGCAGATCGTCGAGCTGTACGGCGAGCGCAGCGTGCCGCCGGAGCCGCGCCGATACACCGGCAAGGTGAAGAACGCGCAGGAGGCGCACGAGGCGATCCGCCCGGCGGGGGACAACTTCCGCACCCCGGGCGAGGTGGCCAGGGAGCTGTCCGGCGAGGAGTTCAAGCTCTACGAGCTGATCTGGCGGCGCACCATCGCCTCGCAGATGACCGACGCGGTCGGTTCCAGCGTCTCGGTCCGGATCCGGGCCGTCTCCTCCGCCAGCGAGGAGGCCGACTTCGGCGCGACCGGCAAGACGATCACCGACCCGGGCTTCCTGCGCGCGTACGTCGAGTCGTCCGACGACGAGAACGCCGAGGCCGAGGACGCCGAGCGCCGGCTGCCCAACCTGGTCAAGGACCAGCCGCTGACCGCCGACGCGCTGGCCGCCCAGGGCCACCACACCCAGCCGCCGTCGCGGTACACGGAGGCGTCGCTGGTCAAGGCCCTGGAGGAGCTGGGCATCGGCCGCCCGTCCACCTACGCGTCGATCATGCAGACCATCCAGGACCGGGGGTACGTGAGCAAGCGCGGCCAGGCGCTCATCCCGTCGTTCCTGGCGTTCGCGGTGATCGGCCTGCTGGAGCGGCACTACCCCCGGCTGGTCGACTACAACTTCACCGCCAGCATGGAGAACGAGCTGGACGAGATCGCCGGTGGCGACCACGCCGCCGTCGACTTCCTCACCGCGTTCTACTTCGGCAGCGCCAACGGGGCCGGCGACCAGACGATCGCCCACGCCGGCGGGCTGAAGAAGCTGGTGACGGAGAACGTCAGCGAGATCGACGCGCGCAGCGTCAACTCGATTCCCCTGCACACCGACGACGAGGGCCGCGAGGTCGTCGTCCGGGTGGGGCGCTACGGTCCGTACCTCCAGCGGGAGCTGCCCGGCGGCGAGCCGGCGGCCCACGGCGAGGGCGAGGAGGGCGGCGGCCAGGGCGACCGGGCGCCGATCCCCGAGGGGCTGGCCCCCGACGAGCTGACCCCGGAGAAGGTGCACGAGCTGTTCCTCGGCGGGGGCGGCGAGCGAAAGCTCGGCGACGACCCGGCCACCGGGGAGCCGATCCTGCTCAAGTCCGGCCGGTTCGGCCCGTACGTGGCCAGCGGCGAGCGGAAGTCGTCGCTGCTGCGTACGCAGACGCCCGACTCGCTCACCCTCGCCGAGGCGCTGAAGCTGCTCAGCCTGCCCCGGCTGATCGGGGTGGCCCCCGACGGCGTCGAGGTCTTCGCCAACAACGGCCGTTACGGCCCGTACGTCAAGCAGGGCGACGAGTTCCGCTCGCTGGACTCGGAAGACAAGATGTTCACCGTCACGCTGGACGAGGCGCTGGCCCTGCTGGCCGCCCCGAAGACCCGCCAGCGGCGGGCCACCGCGCCGCCGCTGCGGGAGATGGGTGTCGACCCGCTGACCGAGAAGCCGCTGGTCATCAAGGACGGCCGGTTCGGCCCGTACGTGACGGACGGCGAGTTCAACGCGTCCCTGCGGCGCGGGCAGACCCCGGAGGAGCTGACCGTCCAGGAAGCCTCCGAGATGCTCGCCGAGAAGCGCGCGAAGGGCCCGGCCCCGAAGAAGAAGGCGGCGGCGAAGAAGGCCCCCGCCGCGAAGAAGACGGCGACGGCTGCGAAGTCGACGGCGGCGAAGAAGACCACCGCCGCCACGAAGACGACGGCGACCAAGGCCACGGCGGCGAAGACCACCGCCGCCACGAAGACGACGCCGACCAAGAAGGCGGCACCCCCCAAGAAGGCCACCACTTGAGATCTTGGAAGATCTGGGCCCCTGGAGGGGCCGCATTCTTCCAAGATCTCGCCGTTGTCCACAGGGGCAGCGGGGCGGGCAGGTGGTCGGGCAGGGTTCTGTGCGTGGGCTTTGGGGACGGGCGGACTTGGGCGGGGTGGCGGCGGGCGCTGCCGGGCGACGACGCCGACGAGCTGACCTGGCTCCTCTTCCATCAGGAGGAGGTGATCAGCCTCGGCCAGGCGCTGCGGCATCTGTCCCGCAAGGCGATCCGGCACCGTGTCGACAGCCACCGTTGGCGGCAGGTGCACCGGGCCGTGTTCGTGACCCACAACGGCCCGGTGAGTGCTGATCAGCTCCGGTGGATCGCCGTGCTCGCCGCCGGGCCGGCCGCGGTGCTCGGTGGGCTGACCGCCGCCCAGGCAGGGGGACTGCGCGGCTTTCCCGGCAGCCCCGTCCACCTGCTGCTGCCGGCTGCCTGCCGGCGAGGGACGCTGCCGCCGGGAGTCGTGGCGCACCGGACGACCTGCCTGCCGGACGAGGATGTGCTCGCCGTCGGGCAGCCGCGCCGGACGATGCCGGCCCGGTCGATCGTCGATGCCGCGCAGTGGGCTGGCAGCGACGACGAGGCCAGGGCGGTGATCGCCGCCGGCTTCCAGCAGCGCCTGGTCGGGGGTGACGAACTGCGGCAGGTGCTCGACCGGCTGCCCCGGGCCCGCAGGCGGAGGCTGATCCTGCGCACCGCCGCAGACGCGGCCGGGGGCGCGCACTCCCTCGCCGAGCTGGGCTTCCTGGGCCTCGTCCGGCGCGCGGGGCTGCCCGAGCCGACCCGGCAGAAGGTTCGGTACGACAGCACCGGCCGGCGTCGCTACCTCGACGCCTACTTCGACGAGTGGGGGGTGCACGTCGAGATCGACGGTGGCCAGCACCTCGACTCCCGTGCGGCGTGGGCCGACATGCGCCGGCAGAACGCGCTCTGGATCGACGGTGACCGGGTGCTCCGCTTCCCGTCCTGGGCCGTCCGCGACCGCCCCGAAGAAGTGGTGGATCAGCTACGCGCAGCCCTGCGCGCCGCCGGCTGGCCCGGCTGACGCGGTTGAGGAAATCTTGGAAGATTCTGGCCCCTCCAGGGGCCGTTTCCTTCCAAGATCCGCGCGGTCTTCCCGTCAGCGGCCCAGGAGGGTGGTCAGGTGGGGGGTGGCGAAGACCGAGAGGGGGTCCAGGCGGGTGCGGAGGGCCTGAAAGTCGGCGAACTTCGGGTACGCCGGGGCCAGCGACTCCGCATCGCGCCAGTGCAGCTTGCCCCAGTGGGGGCGACCGCCCAGGTCGGCGGCGACCTCCTCGACGGCCCGGAAGTACGGCTCGTACGGCGCACCGAGGTACTGGTGGACGGCGATGTACGCGGAGTCGCGCCCGTACCCGTGGGAGAGCCAGATGTCGTCGGCGGCGGTGAACCGGACCTCGACCGGGAACTGCACCTTGAACGGGAGCCCGTCGACGATGCGGCGCACCCCGGCCAGGGCCTCGGGCAGGGCGGCGCGCGGCACGCCGTACTCCATCTCCATGAAGCGGACCCGGCGCGGGGTGCAGAAGACCGTGTCGGAGCGGCCGGTGTAGGTGCGTTCGCTGAGCGCCCGGGCGGAGGCCGCGTTGATCGCGGGCACCAGGCGCGGCACGGCGCGGCCGAGCCGGCAGAGGCCGGCGAAGACGGTGTTGGACAGGAAGTCGTCGTCCAGCCAGGCCCGCCAGCGGGGCAGCGGCCGGTCGTCGGCGGGCACCCGGTCGTTGGTCTTGAGCTGCACCCGGTCGGTGTAGGGGAACCAGAAGAACTCGACGTGGTCGTGCGCGGCGACCAGCGACGGCAGGTCGGCGAGGACGTCGTCGAGCGGGGCGGGGCGCTCGTGGGCGCGCAGCACGAAGGCGTCCACGACGCGCAGGGTCACCTCGGTCAGCACGCCGAGGGCGCCGAGGGAGACGCGGGCGGCGGCGAAGACGTCCGGGTGCTCGTCGGGGGCGCAGCGCAGCACCTCCCCGGTGCCGGTGACCAGGGTGAGCGCCTCGACGAAGGTCGACAGGCAGCCGTACGCTGCGCCGGTGCCGTGGGTGCCGGTGGAGATCGCCCCGGCGACGGTCTGCGCGTCGATGTCGCCGAGGTTGGGCATCGCCAGCCCGTGCTCGGCGAGCAGGGCGTTGAGGCGGTGCAGCGGCATCCCGGCCGGTACGGTGACCAGGCGTCGGTCGCGGTCGACCCGGACTTCGGTGTCGAGGTCGGCCAACTCCATCCGGCGACCGTCGGCGCACGCCACGGCCGTGAAGGAGTGGCCGCTGCCGACGGGCCGGATCCGCGCACCGTCGGCGGCGGCGGCCTGGACGGCGGCGGTGACGTCGGCGATCGTACGGGGGCGGAGAATGGCGGTGGCGGTGCTGCGCTGGTTGCCGGCCCAGTTGCTCCAGTGGGGGCTCGGCGGGGTGGTGCTGCCCATGGGGCGCTCCTCGACGTGAACGTGAGATGTCTTCATATCAGGAACGTTGTGCCTGGTAAATACCGCAATCCAGGTCCGCTCGTTGTACCGGTAGTCACGTATTCGTGACGTGTAGATATGTTCATCCGTCGAAGGGGGGTGGCGCCGAGTGTCCACACCAGCCGCCACGACCGGGCCGTTGCGCCGGGTGCCGGTCCAGGGTCGAAGCGTCGCGCGGGTCCAGCGGATGCTGGACGCGTGCGCCGAACTCGTCGACGAGGTGGGGTACGAGGGACTGACCACGACCCTGCTCGCCGAGCGCGCCGAGGTGGCGATCGGGTCCGTCTATCAGTTTTTCCCGGACAAGCGGGCGATCGTGCAGGCGCTGACCCTGCGCACGATGGAATCCTACCTCCAGCGGCTCGACGAGCGGTTCGCCTCGGACGACCTGACGCACTGGTGGGACGGCGTCGACGCGGGGATCGACGAATACATCACGATGCACCGTACCGTCCCCGGGTTCCGTACCCTGCACTTCGGCGACGTGGTCGACCTGCACCTGCTGGACGAGCAGCGCGACAACAACGGCGTGATCGCCGACCAGCTCGCCCGGGTGCTCACCGAGCGGTTCGGGATGGTCGACGAGCCGCGCCTGCGGTTCTGCCTGGAGATCGCCGTCGAGGCCGCCGACGCCCTGATCAAGCTGGCGTTCCGCCGCAACGCCGAGGGCGACGAGCGGGTGCTCGCCGAGGCCAAGGCGCTCATCCGCGAATACCTGCACCGGCACGTGGAGGCGTCGGCCGCCGCCGCTGCCACCACCCCCACCTCCTGAGCCGGCGGGGCGGGCGCCACGCCTGCCCGGCGGCTGGCCGGGGGTGGCCGTCGGGCGGCTGGAGGAAGTCGGGCGGCTGCTGGAAGCCCGGCGGCTAGAGGAAGGCGTGGCCCTCCCCCCGGTAGGTGGGGATGGTCGCGACCACCCGGTCGCCGTCGACCAGGTGCAGCTCGTTGACGCGCTCGCACAGCTCGCCGGCCTTGGCGTGCCGGAACCAGACCCGGTCGCCGACGCGCAGCCCGGCGGCTGCCGGGCCGGTCAGCGGGGTCTGCACCTCACCGGCGCCCTCCGCGCCGAGGAGCTTCAGCCCGGCCGGCAGCCAGGGGGTGGGCAGCCGGTTGCCGGCGGGCGGGCCGGAGGCGATCCAGCCGCCGCCGAGCACGGTCGCCAGCTCGGGCGTCGGCCGGCGGACCACCGCGCAGGCGAAGAACGTGGCCGGGGTGGGGCGCCAGGCCCGGTACGCGTCGAACAGCGTCGGCCCGTACAGGCCCGATCCCGCGGTGACCTCGGTGACCGCGGGATCGGCGCTGGTCGCCGCCACGCTGCCGGTGCCGCCGCCGTTGACGAACTCCAGGTCGGCGTGTTCGCGTACCGCTGCCACCGCCGCGCCCCGGCGGGCCAGCAACTCGCGGTACGACCCGCGCTGGGCGGCCCGGATCGCGGCGGCCAGCGCCGCCCGCCCCGGCGGGGCGTCGCCCAGCCCGGCGATCTGCGCCTCGTACGACATGAGGCCGACCAGCCGGAAGCCCGGCCGGGCGGTGATGGCGGCGGCGAGCGCGCCGGCCGCCCGGGCGCTGTGCACCGGCGAGCGGCGCACCCCGACGTGCACCCGCCCGCCCAGGGGTCGCCAGGACGCGTCCAGGTCGATGCAGACCCGCAGCGCGGGCCGGCGGGCCGGCGGGCACACCGCGTCGACGAGGTCGAGCTGGTCGGTCCCGTCGACCATCAGCGTGACCGCCCCGGCGCGTCCCTCGTCGGCGGCCAGTTCGGCGAGCGCCCCCCGGTCGGCCGTGGGGTACGCCACCAGCGCGTCGTCGGTCACCCCGGCGCGGACGAGCCAGCTCGCCTCGGGCAGCGTGAACGCCATCACCCCCCGCCAGCCGGGGCGGCCCAGCACCCGGCGCAGCAGCTCGCGGGACCGGACGGACTTGCTGGCGACCCGGATCGGCTTGCCGCCGGCCCGGGTGGGCAGGGCTGCCGCGTTGGCGTCGAACGCCGCCAGGTCGACCACCGCGTACGGCGGGTCGAGGTGGGCGGTCGCCCGCTCCAGGCGTTCGCGCAGATTGTCGCCTTCGCTGGTCACGTGTGCACGCTAACTGCCGATCGGTCAATTGTGAAAGTGCCTCGCGTCTGCCGGCGTACTTCCTCCCGGCGGCACCCGGGACACGGGCGGCGGCCGGTGGCGTGTGCGGCCTAGGCTCGGCGAGCAGGCACTGTCACGGGCGGGAAGTCCCCCGGCCGGGACTAGAGTGTTCCACCGGGATGCCCAACGTTGGGCCGGCACGTGGAGGTACGGCCATCGAAAGCCAGAACAGCGGCGAGTCGCCCGGCGTTTCGCCGTCGGCCGGCCCACCCGACGGCGAGGACACCGGCCGCACCGACGCCCAGGCGACCGGGCAGCCGGCCGGGACGCAGCCGGCCGACCGGTCCGGGGCCGCCGCGATCCGCTCCGTGCTGCGCATCCGGCCGTTCCGCCGGCTCTGGATCGTGCTCGGCGCCGCCTCCTTCGGCGACTGGCTCGGACTGCTCGCCACGTCGGTCTTCGCCGCCGCCCAGGTCTCCGGCAGCACCGCCCAGGGCGCCGCGTTCGGCACCCTGATCGCGATCCGCCTGCTGCCCGCGCTGATCCTCGGCCCGGTGGCCGGCGTCCTCGCCGACCGGTTCGACCGGCGCTGGACCATGGTCATCTGCGACGTGCTGCGCTTCCTGCTCTTCGCCTCCATCCCGCTGTTCGCGCTCACCGGGGCCAGCGGCGGGCTGGTGGTCGGCTGGGCGGCGATCGCCACCTTCCTGATCGAGACGATCACCCTGCTCTGGATCCCGGCCAAGGAGGCCGCGGTCCCCAACCTCATCCCGCGCGCCCGGCTGGAGGCGGCCAACCAGCTCACCCTGATCACCACGTACGGGCTGACCCCGATCGCCGCCGCGCTCGGCCTCGCCCTGCTCGACCGCAGCGTCCGGGCGGCCACCGGCGGCGAGATGCCGTCCTGGGCCGAGCCGGCGCAGCTCGCGCTCTGGTTCAACGCGTTCTCCCGGCTCGCCACCGCCCTGGTCGTCGCCTTCGGGATCAAGGAGATCAGCCAGGCGCAGGCCAGCGAGGCGGAGCGCACCGAGCAGGGCGTCATGCGCCAGTTCACCGAGGGCTGGAAGTACATCGGCCAGACCCCCCTCGTACGCGGCCTGGTGCTCGGCATCTTCGGCGCGTTCGCCGGCGGCGGCATCGTGATCGGCACGGCCAAGTTCTTCGCCGCCTCCCTCGGCGCCGGTGACGCCGCCTTCTACCTGCTCTTCGGCGCGATGTTCATCGGCCTCGCCCTGGGCATCGGGCTCGGCCCGATGATCGTCCGGGACATGTCCCGGCGGCGGTGGTTCGGCATGAGCATCGTGCTGGCCAGCGCGTCCGTGCTGGTGCTCGCGTTCGCCGTGCACCTGTCCATGGCGATGCTCGGCGCGATCCTGGTCGGCGCGGGCGCGGGAATGGCCTTCCTCGCCGGCACCACGCTGCTCGGCGGCGAGGTCGCCGACGAGGTACGCGGCCGGGTCTTCGCGGTGGTGCAGATCGGCACCCGGCTGGTGCTGATCCTCGCCATCGCGCTGAGCAGCCTCCTCGTCGGCGTCGGCGGCTCCCGCAAGCTGACCATCGCCGACCTCGGCATCTCCGTCTCCTCCACCCGGCTGCTGCTGCTCGCCGCCGGTGCCGCCGGCATCTTCGCCGGCATCAGCGCCTTCGGCCAGATGGACGACAAGAAGGGCGTCCCGGTCCTGGCCGACCTGTGGGGGTCGATCCGGGGCCGCCCGCTGATGCCGGCCGAGCACTTCGTCTCCAGCGGGCTCTTCGTGGTCTTCGAGGGCGGCGAGGGGGCCGGCAAGTCCACCCAGCTCGCCACGCTCGCCGAGCGGCTGCGCGGGCAGGGGCGCGAGGTGGTGGTGACCCGGGAGCCGGGGGCCACCGAGGTCGGCGCCCGGATCCGCGCGCTGCTGCTCGACGCTACCGCCGAGGGCCCGTCCCCGCGCGCCGAGGCGCTGCTCTACGCCGCCGACCGGGCGCACCACGTCGCGACCGTGGTCCGGCCGGCGCTGGTCCGGGGCGCGGTGGTGATCAGCGACCGGTACGTCGACTCGTCCCTGGCGTACCAGGGGGCCGGGCGGACGCTCCCCGTCGACGAGGTCTCCTGGCTCTCCTCCTGGGCCACCGGCGGGCTCAAGCCCGACCTGGTGGTGCTGCTCGACGTCGACCCGCACACCGGCCTGTCCCGGGTCGCCGCCCGCAGCGAGGGGGCCGACCGGCTGGAGGCCGAGTCCGTCGCCTTCCACGAACGGGTCCGGTACGCCTTCCTCGACCTTGCCGCGAACGACCCGAAGCGCTACCTGGTGCTGGACGCGTCCCGCCCGGTCGAGGAGACCGCCGCGCTGGTCGCCCGGCGGGTGGGGGAGTTCCTGGTCGACCCGTCCGGGATCGTGCACCCCCGGCCCGCCCAGGGGCCGGACACCTCGGTGCAGCCCGAGTTATCCGACTCGGAGCTGGTGACGATGGAGCACCGGACCTGATGCCGGGCGCCCCCACCGACGCGCCGGACACTTCCGCCGGAACGCCGGACACCTTCACCGGCACGCCGGGGGTCTCCGCCGCAGTGCCGGGGGTCTTCGCCGACCTGGTCGGGCAGGACGAGGCGGTCGCCACGCTGCGCCGGGCCGCCGCGTCGGCCGCCGCCCAGCTCCGGCAGGCCGCCCCCGGCGAGGATCCCGCCGCCGACCCAGGGGCCGGGATGACCCACGCGTGGATCTTCACCGGGCCGCCCGGCTCGGGCCGCTCGGTGGCCGCCCGCGCCTTCGCCGCCGCCCTCCAGTGCGCGTACGGCACCGGGTGCGGCACCTGCCCGGGGTGTCACACCACCATGGCCGGCACCCACGCCGACGTGCGGCTGGTGGCACCCGAGGGGCTCAGCATCGGCGTCGGTGAGATGCGCGCCCTGGTGCTGCGGGCGGCCAGCACCCCGTCCGGCGGGCGCTGGCAGGTGGTGATCATCTCCGATGCCGACCGGCTCACCGAGGCGGCCGGCAACGCGTTGCTCAAGGCCGTCGAGGAGCCGCCGCCCCGCACGGTGTTCCTGCTCTGCGCCCCGTCCACCCACCCCGACGACGTCTCGGTGACGATCCGGTCGCGCTGCCGGGTCGTACCGCTGCGGCAGCCCGCGCCCGAGGCGGTGGCCGAGGTGCTGGTCCGCCGGGACGGGATCGCGCCGGACGTGGCGCGGTGGGCGGCGGCGGCCGCGCAGGGGCACGTGGGCCGGGCCCGGCGGCTCGCCGGCGACCCGCAGGCCCGCAGCCGGCGCGACGCCGTGCTCGCCGTGCCGCGCCGGCTGACCGGGGTGGGTGCCGCCTTCGACGCGGCGTCGGCGCTGATCGAGGCCGCCGAGGCGGAGGCCGCCGCGTCCGTCACCGAACTCGACGAGGCGGAGAAGGTCGCGTTGCAGACGGCGCTCGGCGCGGGCGGCACCGGCCGGGGCGCGGCCGGCGCGATGCGTGGCGCCGCCGGCCAGCTCAAGGACCTGGAGAAGCGGCAGAAGTCGCGGGCCACCCGGGCCCAGCGCGACGCCCTGGACCGGGCCCTGGTCGACCTTGCCGGCTTCTACCGCGACGCGCTCGTCGCGGCCCTGCGCGCGCCGGTCGCCCCCGTGCACACCGACACCGCCGCGTTGGCCGAGGCGGGCGCGCAGAAGTGGCACGCCGCAGGGGCGCTGCGCCGGCTGGAGGCCGTGCTGGAGTGCCGGTCCGCCATCGAGGCCAACGTCAAGCCGCGCATCGCCGTGGAGGCGATGATGCTGGCCCTCTGGAAGGGCTGAACCGCCCACCCCTGCTCCGTCCACAGGGCATCGACAGGCCCGATTGGTGTGCGGTACGGTCCGGTGATGCCATGGTGACCGTGGCGGCACACTCAGTGAGTGCACTGCCGGGAGGAGTCCGCGATGCCTCGGGGGGAGATCGACGAGGCCTGGATCGAGGAGGCGGTGCGGCGCTACCGCCGCATCGAGGCTCTGCAGGCCGAGTTCGACCAGGCGGTGGCGACCGTGGAGGTCACCGTGCGTTCCCCGGACGGGCTGGTCGAGGTGGTGGTCACCGCCGACGGCCGGATCACCGACGTGCGCTTCCTCGGCCCGCTGCACCAACGCCACCACCGCGACGTCGCCGCCTCCGTGCGCGCCGCCGTGGCCGCCGCCGCCGACGCGGCCCAGTGGGCCCGGGAGAAGCTGCACAACGAGACGTTCGCGGCCTACCGGCCGCTCGCGGGGGCCTGACGTGGACGAGCTGCGCGCCCTCGCCGCCCGGCTGGACGAGGCGAGCGCCACCCTGGAGACGCTGGCCCGTGCCGTGACCGCCACCGACCCGCCGCACCCGGCGTTCGGCGCGCACGTCCCCGGCCGGCCCGGCGAGATCGGCCGCGCGCTGCACCGGCGGTGGACCGACGCCACCGGAGACCGGGCCCGGGAGGCGACCGTCGCCGCGTCCCGGCTCGCCGCCGCCGCGTCCGCCGTGCGCAGCGCCGCCGACCGATACTCGGGCGTCGACGACGCCGTCCGCCGCCGGCTCGGCCGGGAGCTGTGATGGACGCCCTCGACCGCCTCGCCGAGCCGGGGCTCGACCTGCTCGGCCGCGTCGACACGCTGCTCGCCGGCGGGGCACCCGAGGGGCACCGGCTCTGGCCGCTGCTGCGCCGCATACAGGTGCTCCCCGGCGACGCCGTGCGGGGCTTCCTCGACCTGCACCCGGCCCCGCTGACCGGCGCCGGCCACGCGGTGCGCGGGCTCGTCCGGGCGTACGACGAGGTGTGCCGCACCCTCACCGACCCCGCCGCCTGGTCCGGGCCGGCCGCCTCGGCGTACGACCAGGCGCGCGCGGGCCTGCTGCGCCACCTCGACGAGGGCCCGGAGAGCCTGGTGGGCCGGCTGGAGGCCACGGCCGGCTACGCCGACGCCCTCGCCGACTGGGTGGAGGGCAGCCGCCTCGCGCTGGCCCGCGCGCTCGCCGACGTGCTCGGTTCCGCCGAGGCGGTGCGGGTGCGCGCCGCCACCGTCTCGGGCGCCGAGCCCGGCGGGGCGGGGCTGCTCGCAGCGGCCGACATCGCCCACCGGGTGCTGGCCGTGCTCGGCGTGGCGTACGACGGGGCGGAGACGCTGCTGCGCCAGTGGTCGCCGAGCCTCGCGGAAACCACCTGGCGCGGGTCGACGCCCACCGGCCTCTACCACGACTCCCCGCTGCGGGTGCGGTGACCGGCGGTGACGCGGGGGTGGGTGCCGGGCGGCACCGCGTCGTAGGGTGAAGGCATGGGCATGCTCTGCGCGGTCAGCTTCAACCGGTACGGGCGCCTCTACTACCTCGACCCGGGCGAGTTCCGCCCGCAGGTGGGCGACCGGGTGCTGGTCCCCACCGACGACGGCCCCGAGGTCGCGGAGTGCGTCTGGGCCGCGCAGTGGGTCGGCGAGGACACCGACGGCTTCCCCCGGCTCGCCGGCCTCGCCACCGACGACGACCTGCGCCGCGACGAGGTCCTTCGGCGGCGCAAGGCCGAGGCGAAGGTGGCCGCGAAGCGGCTGATCCGCGAGCACGGCCTGCCGATGAAGGTGGTCGCCGTGGACCACGTGCTCGCCACCGCCGACGGTGGCGGGGACCGCACCACGGTCTACTTCACCGCCCCGCACCGGGTCGACTTCCGGTCCCTCGTGCGCGACCTGGGAGCCACCCTGCACTGCCGGGTCGAGCTGCGCCAGCTCTCCGCCCGCGACTCCGCGCGGGTGCAGGGCGGCATCGGCTCCTGCGGGCGCGACCTGTGCTGCGCCACCTTCCTCACCGACTTCGAGCCGGTGACGATCCGGATGGCCAAGGACCAGGACCTGCCGCTCAACCCGCTGCGCATCTCCGGGGCCTGCGGCCGGCTGATGTGCTGCCTCAAGTTCGAACATCCGCTATACCAGAAGTTCCAGGAGTCCGCCCCGCCCGTCGGCAGCCGGGTGTCGACCTCCGAGGGCGACGGCCGCGTGGTCGGCCACAGCGTCCCCCGCGACGCGGTGACCGTGCGGCTGGACGCCGACGGCTCGCGCTCCATGTGCTCCCGCGCCGCCGTCTGCGGCTCCCGCCAGGCCCACGACCAGAGCTACACCACCTGAGGCGGGTCAGGGCTTCAGCACGACGGGCGGCTCGGCCAGGCGTGGGGTCAGCGGGTCGTTCGGGGTCAGCCAGGAGGCGGTCGGGGACCCGTCGGGGTTCAGGCGCCAGTCGCGGACGACCCGGTCCACCGCGACCGGATAGACCGTGAGCGTGCCGTCCGGGTCGATGCGCATCCGCAGGAACGCCTTCGCGTCCTCGATGCCCTGACCGGCGAACAGCTCGTTGACGTTCACCCCGAACGCCCCCGCCACCAGCAGGTACGCCGCCACCAGCTCGGTGGCGAGGAAGCCGATCACCGGGCCGTACAGCACCGCTGCGGCGACCACCGGCAGCGGCCACGGCCAGTCGTGCACAGGCACCGACAGCCAGGCCCAGGTGCCGGCGGCGGCGAGCGCCACCTGCGCCAGCCCGTGCGTGACGCCGAGGATCCAGTGCCGCACGCGCCGCTTCCCGCCCGCGCTCGGCGGCTTCGCGAAGAACGCCGCCCCGAGCATCGTCACCAGCAGCATCGCCACCAGCGGGACGCTCAACAGCCGCTGCTCGGTGCCGCCGGCCCGGCCCGCCGCCACCCCGGCCATGGCGAGCATGAGCAGGGTGTGCACGGTGCCCAGCAGGGTGCCGAAGCCCGGGTTGCGTCTCGGCAGCCGGGC
Organism: Micromonospora sp. NPDC057141; assembly: GCF_042670805.1. NCBI lineage: Bacteria > Bacillati > Actinomycetota > Actinomycetes > Micromonosporales > Micromonosporaceae > Micromonospora > Micromonospora sp. NPDC057141. The sequence continues at coordinate 77,589 of NZ_JBHUVA010000018.1, forward strand.
GAAGACCCCCCAGCCGTACCGGCGGGAGCGGGCCCGGTCGGGGAAGCTGGCCGCGAGGTCGTACGGGAGGCTGCGGCTGGCCCGCCGGGACAGGGTGTCGCGCGGGGGCACCTCGATCCGCTCCGGCAGGTGGTGGGTCGGGTACAGGTACGCCCCGCCGCTACCGCAGGTGACGAGCTGCCGGTCCGGGCCGGCGTACCGGGCGTAGTGGTGCAGGTCGCCGGAGACCAGCAGCCGCACCCGCGCCCCGGTCGGCGCGACGATGGTGCGGATGAAATAGTCGATCGAGTCGTACGCCGTGGGATGGTCGACGGCCTTGACCCACGTCGGCGCCGGCACGGCCAGGATCACCCGGCTGCCCGGCCCCAGGCGCTTCGCGACGGCGTCGAAGTAGGTGAGCTGCGGGTCGTCCAGGTACGAGCCGGACTGGTCGTCGAGGCCGAGCAGCCACCAGCCGGCGGGCAGTTCGACGGCGAAGTACGAGCGGGACTGGCCGGTGCGCCAACCGCCGAAGTGCCGGTCCCGGGAGCGGACGAACAGCCGCAGGAACGCGGTCAGCCCGTCGTACCAGTCGTGGTTGCCGGGGATAGCGAACAGGGTGGGCCGCTCGGGCGGCGTGACCGGCAGCGCGGCCTGGTAGGGGCCCTTGCACCGGTCCTCGTACGCCCCGTAGGACGCTGACGGGTAGACCTGGTCGCCGCCCATCACCAGGGTCTGCGCCCGGGGTAGCCGGTGCCCGTCGACGGTCAGCTCCGGCTGGGCGAGCAGGTATGCCACCGAGTAGGTGGCGTCGAAGCCGTCGCCCAGGTCGGCCACGTAGTCCAGCCACAGCCCGCCGTCCGGCCCGACCTGGCGCTCGACGCGGGCCTCCAGCGAGTTCTGCAGCTCCCGCTTGTCCAGGTACGCCCCGAACAACATCGCCAGCAGCGTACGCAGGCCGGTGCTGATCAGCAGGAGCGGCGCGAGCCACGGCACCGGCCTGCGCGGGGTGAAGCCCAGCTCCAGGGGGTCCATGCTGCGCGGCCGGCGGGCCGTGCGGGCGAAGGAGCGCCCGTCGTCGGGCTCATCGAGGGGGGCCGGGCCGTCGACGGGGGTGCGATCGTCGGTCACCCGCCGCAGCGTAGTCCGGGCGGGGCCGATCCGCTGTCGGGTGTGCGCAGGGACGGGCCGGATGTCCGGTCGGGGGTGCGGCCGTCGCCACGGGCTGCCGGGTGGTATCCCGGTGTCGCGGCGGCCGGGGTATGCCGTAGACTCGACGATCGTTGCCGCCTTAGCTCAGTCGGCTAGAGCGACGCACTCGTAATGCGTAGGTCGACGGTTCGATTCCGTCAGGCGGCTCGGAGAGAGGCCCTGACCAGCAGGTTGGCTGGTCAGGGCCTCATTCTCATCGATGTGGTTTTGAATCGCCCCCCGAAAACAGCCAGCATGAGGGCTTCGGCGGGGTCGTTGGCTCGATGTGAAGTTTTCGCGGGGCGCGATGATCTCGAAGGTCTGGTTCGGCCGTCGTGCTCGCCCGCGGTTCGGGTTAGGCGTCGATCCCATGGCTTTTCATCCCTTTCACGAAGGAGCCGTACGACCAGACCGGCGGAGCGTCCGCGATCTCGTGCCGCCAGCAGCAGACCGCGACCCGGTCCACGCCCGGAGTCAGGGGCATCGTGTCGATGAGCGTCTGCAAGGCTCGCGGGGCGGCGGCTTCCACCTGGATACCGAGTTCAACCAGGAGCTGGGCCTGCACCTCCGCCAACGCGTCGTGGAGGCTGAACAGCCCGGCCGGTGAGTCGCCGTTCATCTCCACGACCACCGGTCGCCCGTCACTGATCACCACGTCGGGTCGCGCGATGGTCTTCCAGTCCTGCCAGGGTGCCACCCGCCATCAGTCGCACGGACGCGCGAAGGTTGAGGCGGGTGAGATCCTCGACGACACGACGGTTCCGGTCGCGGCGGTCCACTGGCCTATCTGGTCCGACGGTTCGGAACGCCCCTGAGGATCACCGCCGGTGGCGATCTCGTGTATCGCCGATGCCGGCCGTCGGCGGGCGCTCATCCACGCCTCCAGCGCCGCGTCGCCACGGCCTGCGGCGGTCGACTCCAGGCGGCGGTTCGGCGCCAACTGGAAGGCGGTGTTGGTGCCTCGGAACACCATCTCGATCAGCGCAGGGTCGGACACGTAGACCAGGTTGACCGCCAGCCGCACGACCGGGCCGACGGCCGGGAGTGCGCTCAGGAACCCGAGCCGGTCGGCGTTGTAGGCGCGGGTGAAGGCGCGCCAGCTCATGCCGATCTCCGCCGGCTCCAGTGCCATGTCCATCCGATTGATCGCATCCGGGCACCGTGCCGGTGGCCCGGGCTGATCGGGTCGGTCCAGTCAGGTTGGCGACCGTGGCAGCCCGGATGAGCTGAGGCCCCGCTCCCGGGTCGGGGCGAGGCCGCGTCCTGCCGACCGAGGCACCGTCGGTCCCGGGCTTCGTCGTTTCCGGGATCGGTCCCACCGTCACCCGTGACATGCCGCGGTGCGGGACGGAGAGCCCCGTGTGCCGGTTGGTCCGCCGCCCGATGGGCTGTGTGGGAACCTGTCGCGATGTCGCGTGCCCGCCTGGGTCTGGGTGTCCTCGCTTATGCCCGGAGGCGGCGGCGTTCGACGCCGATGTCGGCCTAGTGGCGGTGTCCCGCCCGCCGGATACCGCCACTGCGCCGACACGGCGCCCAGGCCCCCGCACCCCGATGGAGATCACCCTCCGTGTCGATAGAAGAGGATTCTTCGGGAGATGGTGCCAAGGTAGCACCATCCGAAAGTGGGTCGTTTGAGCTGGTGGAGGCGTGATGGGCTAGCTACTCTTGGGTCGACTGCCCGACGTTGTGCACTACTTGGTCGGGCCTGTGTCTCACGGAGAGTATGCGTACTCGGTGGGTCATCTCGCCCGGCTCCCAGCTACCCGAAGGGAGCGCGCATGACCCGCGCCCCGGCGAACCTGATGGCCGTCCGAAGCCTGCTCCTGGCCCACCTGGACGTCGACCCGAAGACCTCGCGCCCGCAGGACCTGGAGCCGGCGGAGGTCGGCATCGTGGGCGACGCCTCCCACCGGGGCGGCTACCACTGCGGCTCCGACCGGGTGGTGTCCGGCGACTACTCCGTCGTGGAGTCCACCCGGGACAGTTCGGGGTTGACCCTCGACGCGTCCGGCCTGGACGTCGGCGACTTCAGCGTGAAGTCCGGCGGCCGCACCCACGACCTGCGTTCGTTCTCACTCTGGTGCGTGCAGCAGTGCGTCGCCGGAACGGCCGACACACGGGACATCAGGGAGATCATCTATTCCCCCGACGGGACGTCGGTCAAGAGGTGGGACCGGCTCGGCAAGCGCAGCACCGGCGACAGCACCCATCTCTGGCACACCCACCTCAGCTTCTTCCGCGACTCGACCAAGGCGGGCCGGGACCAGACCCCGCTGTTCCGCCGCTACCTGACCGACATCGGGCTGATCAGCCCCCCACCTCCGGAGGACGACATGAGCGAAAAGGCCGAGAACGAGATCCACCAGGTCTACCTAGGCACGTTCTACGGCGGGAGCAGCATGGGCCGAGCCGTCGACCCCGACGGCGCCGGGCCGGCGCAGGACAGCAACAGCCTCGTCGCCAAGCTCGACTACCTGATGGCCCGCCTGGACAGCGTCGCCGGTGGGGTCACCGCCCTGGCCGGGAAGGATTGGACGGACGAGCCGGCCATCATCGCCGGGGTGCTCGCCGGCCTGTCCCCGCAGCGGCTCGCCGAGGCGATGGCGACCGCCGGGCTCACCCCGGAGGCCATCGCGGCTGCGGTGCCGCCGGACATGGCCCGCGAGGTCGTCGACGAGTTGACCACCCGGTTGTCCGGCTGACGTTTCCGCGCCGAAGCGGACGGAGGATGTCGGGGGCACCCGCTAGCCTCCAGCCCATGAGCGTGTCGGTGGACGGTGTCGCGAAGCTGCCCAGCACCGAGGACGAGGCCCGGTTCTGGTCCATGGTGGAGGCCGCGTGGGAGCGGCTGGGCCCCGAGCCGGCGATGCTGCGCCGAGCCCTGCGGGAGCGGGACCCGGCGGCCGGCGACGTCGACCCGTACGCCCTCGACGAGTGGTTGTCTCCGTTCCTCGACCAGCTGCGCGCCCTTGCCGCCGACCTGTCGAGCGAGGAGCTGACCGCGCTGGACCGGGTGGTCGAGCGGAAGCTCTACGACCTCGACCGCGCCGACATCCACGCCGTGACCGACGGCTCCGACGACGGCTTCCTCTATGCCCGGGGCCACATCGTCGCCCTCGGGCGCGAGTTCTACGAGTCGGTGCGCGCCGACCCAGCCCTGGCGGTCACCGACGCCGAGTGCGAGAGCATCTGTTACCTCTTCGCGCACCTGCACGACAAGCTGTTCGGCGACTGGCCGCGCACCGGGTCGGGCATCTCCCGGGAGTCGTTCGGCAACCCCGACGGCTGGCGGGAGTAGTCAGAACGCGCAGTACATGACGTGCAGGCCGACCCGCCCCAGGCCCGGGTGCGCGAACGCGCCCGGCACGGTGCCGACCACCTCGAACCCGAGCCGCCGGTAGACCTCCACCGCCGCGTGGTTCGACTCGGCCACCGCGTTGAACTGCATCCCGGCGTAGCCGCGCCCGCGCGCCCAGTCCAGCGCGTGCCGGCACAGGGCCGTGCCGACCCCGCGCCCCCGGGCGTCGGCCGCCACCATGAAACTCGCGGTGGCCACGTGCGATCCGGGTCCCGGCCGGTTGGTGCCCATCTTGGCCGAGCCGAGCACCCGGTCACCGTCGACCGCCACGACGGTCCGCCCGGGCGGGCGCTCCACCCAGACGTCGTACGCCTGTTCGGCAGTCATCGCCGGGTCGTACGTGAAGGTGTCCCCGGCCCGGACGACCTCGGCGACGATCTCCCACACCTGCGGCCAGTCGGCGTCGGTGAGCTCCCGGATCAGCACGTTCGCGACGCTACCGGAATGCGGGCCAGTGTTCCGCCCCTCAGGGCCGGGGGTGAAGGCCCGCGCTGGGAGGACCTCCAAGGCCCGAGCAGTGCCTTGAACCGGGCGGTTCCGCTGCTCGATGCACTGCTTCACGTCGCTCAGCGGTGCGCCGCCCACGGACCCGGCGAAGTACGAGCCTGACCACAGCTTGTTGGCTCGGTAGTAGTGGCGTACGGGTGACAAGATCATGTCGGGGAGGTGGCGGTATCCGGGGGCGGGGATACCGCCACCTCCCCGACATGAAGTCGATCATCAGCCGTAGATCTTGCGCGCGTACGCCGGGCCGTAGTAACGCTCCAGCTCTGCCAGGCTCTCCGTCGGGGCCTCGAGCTCCTTGGCCAGCCGGGCCCGGGACGGCAGCGCGTCGGGCTGCCAGGACTCCGGCAGCCACAGCTCCGAGCGGAGGAACGCCTTCCCGCAGTGGAAGAAGATCTGCTCGATCTCCACGACGATCGCCAGGACGGGCCGGTGGCCCCGGACCACCATGTCGTCGAAGAACGGGGCGTCGCGTACCAGGCGGGCCCGGCCGTTGATCCGCAGCGTGTCCGTCCGGCCGGGGATCAGGAAGATCAACCCAACGTGTGGGTTGTCCACGATGTTGTGGTAGCCGTCCGCCCGCCGGTTGCCCGGCCGCTCCGGGATCGCGATCGTCGTGTCGTCCAGGACCAGGGCGAAGCCGGGCGGGTCGCCCTTCGGCGAGACGTCGCAGGCGCCGTCCGCACCGGCCGTGGCGACCAGGCAGAACGGTGAGGCGGCCAGCCACTGCCGGTCCCGCTCGTGCAGGGCCTGCCGCTCCTTGGTCACCGCCCGGGGCATCGGTGCCCCCAGCAGCTCGCGCAGCTCCTCGTGCGAGGTGATCTCCACCGTCACGTCAGCCTCCCCGTAACCGTTGACCCCGGTGGCGGCCCGCGGCGGCGCTGCCCGGGCCGTCGGTGTCGAGCCTAGGCGAGCGCCGCGAGCGCGAGGTTTGTCACCCGGCGTCCCGGGTACGGCCACACGCAGCGCCGCCGAGCCGCAACAGCAGCCCAGCTCGCAACAGCAGCCCAGCCCGCAAAACCGTGCACGGACCGACCAACGGAGGCCGCGATGGAGAGCCGACTCAAGGTGCTCGGGCACCCCGTGCACCCGATGCTGATCACGTTCCCGGTCGGCCTGCTGGTCACCGCCGTGATCTTCGATGTCGTCGACACCGTCGGCGGCCCGGGCTTCCTCGGCGAGGTGGCGTACTGGAACATCACCGTCGGACTCATCGGCGGCCTGCTGGCCGCGGCGGCCGGCGCGTTCGACCTGCTCGCCATCCCCACCGGCACCCGCGCCAAGCGGGTCGGTCTCACCCACGCCGCCGCCAACGTCGCGGTGATCCTCCTCTTCGCCGCCGTCTGGGCGGTCCGGCTCAACGCCGACTCCCGGGCCGCCGGCGGCGCGCTGATCGCCATCGAGGTCGTCGCGCTGGCCATCCTCGGCGCGAGCGCCTGGCTCGGCGGCGAGCTGGTCGACCGGCTCGGCGTCGGCGTCGACCGGGACGCCGACCTCGACGCGCCCAGCTCACTGCGGCCCCCGGCGGCCACCCAGCGGATCGGAGACGTGCGATGAGCCAACAGGTCGACGGTCGCGGCTGGCGCGGCCGGCAACAGAGCTGGGACCCGATGGGAGAACTCCATTCGCTGCGCGCCGAGCTGAGCCGCCTCGTCGGGGGTGGCCGGTCCGGCCCGCCCGAGGTGGAGCTGGGCGAAACCGTCGACGGCTGGGAGGTCGTCGTCCGGCTGCCCGGCGTCGCCCCCGAGGAGGTGGCCGTGGAGCTGGACGACCGGGAACTCTGCGTCCGGGCCCGCTCGGAAGCCGAGGTCAACGCCGACCAGGGCGTCCCCGGCGGCTTCGAGACCCGGGGCTTCGATTATCGCGTCGGCCTGCCCGCCCGGGTGGACCCCGACCGCATCGACGCCGTGATGGACCACGGCCTGCTCCGGGTCCGGCTGCCCCGGGCGGCCCGGCCCACGCCGCGCACCATCACCGTCGGCCGCACGGGCTACCGGGGAGCCGGCAACGGCACGGGCCACCGGGGAACCGCCGGCAACGGCACGGGCTTCCGGGGAACCGCCGGCGGCGGCACCGGCACGACGGGCACGCCCGCGACCGTCGACCCGGCCGCCGACCGGGAGCTGCACCACCCGGACACGGCCCTCGACGAGATCGACCGGCCGTAGCGGGTCGCGCACATGGTCACCCCGTCGACGCCCGGCCCGCAAGGCGGTGTCGCCGCACCGGCTGCGCTGGGCGAGCGCGTCCCCGACGTCGCGCGGATCGCCGTGCTGCGCGCCAACGCGCTCGGCGACTTCATCTTCATCCTGCCCGCACTGGAGGCGCTGCGCGCCGCGTACCCGAAGGCGGAGATCGTGCTGCTCGGCGCGCCGTGGCACGCGCAGCTCTGGCGCGACCGGCCCGGCCCGGTTGACCGGGTGCTGGTGGTCCCGCCCGCGCCCGGCATCCGGGAGCCTGGCCCCGGCGAGCCGGAGTCGTCGATGGACGGCTTCCTGGCCGCCGCCCGCGCCGAACGCTTCGACCTGGCGGTGCAGCTGCACGGCGGCGGGGGCAACTCCAACCCGATCGTCGGCGGGCTGGGCGCCCGGGTCACCGCCGGGCTGCGCGCCGAGGACGCCCCGCCGCTGGACCGGTGGATCCGCTACGTCTACTACCAGCACGAGGTGCTGCGCTACCTGGAGGTGGTCGGCCTGGTCGGCGCGCCGCCCGCCGGCATCGTGCCCGCGCTGGCGGTCACCGACGACGACCGGGTCGAGGCCGACGCGGTCCTCGGCCCGCCGGGCCGGCCCCGGGTGGCCCTGCACCCGGGGGCCACCGACACGCGGCGGCGCTGGCCGGCCGCCCGGTTCGCCGAGGTGGCCCGCGCCCTGGCCGGCGACGGCTACGAGGTGCTGGTCACCGGCACCCCCGCCGAACGCGACGTGGTGGACCGGGTGGTCGCGGCGGCCGGCGTGCCGGTGCGCCCCCTCGTCGGAGTGCTCGGCCTCGGCGGGCTCGCCGCCTGCTACGCCGACTGCGCGCTGGTGATCTCCAACGACACCGGCCCGCTGCACCTGGCCGCCGCCGTCGGCACCGCCACGGTAGGGGTCTACTGGATCGGCAACCTGATCAACGGGGGGCACCTGCTGCGCGCCCGGCACCGCCCGATCGCCTCCTGGACGGTGCGCTGCCCGGTGTGCGGCGTCGACTGCACCCCCGGGATCTACCCGCACCGCCCCGGCGACGGCGAGTGCCCGCACCGGGACTCGTTCGTCGCCGACGTGCCGGCGATCGAGGTGCTGGAGGCGGCCCACGACCTGCTGAGCAGGTAAGGAAGGGCCCCTTGTCAACGCATACGGTCGAGAAGGGTCCCCTTCTCACATCCGCGACTACGCGGGGCGCTCGCACCCGCTCAGGCGGGCTGCGCGGCGTCGGGATCGGGATCGGCGAGCACGACCTCCCACGCCTCCACGTCCCGCTCGGTGACGGTCGTCGGCGACTCCAGGTGGTAGGCGCCGCTGGGCAGGACGCCTGCGCCGCCGTGGCGCTCCAGCACGGCGAGCTGGGCGGCCACGTCCTCGCCCTGGTGGTTGCGCTGCACCCGCCGCCAGAAGTCGAAGCCGCCCGAGTCGACCAGCGCCGCCCGGTCGTACAGTACGCACCCGCCGATCCAGGAGACCCGGTACGCCCGCCAGGCCCCCGCCGGCAGGCGCAGCCCCTCGGTGACGTGCAGCAGGTTCGCCGCCGAGTGGATCGACGCCCGCTGCCACTGCGGGGTGCCGGGGCGGACCCGCTCCGGCACCGGCCGGCCCGCCCACTCCTCGTAGTGCCGGTGGGTCTGCGGCCGGACGTCGTCGACGTACGACAGCCCGTGCACCGCGTTGCCGACGAAGCCGCAGCCCAGCTCGCCGATCGCGGTGACCAGCCGGCGCAGGGTCCCCGGCTCCAGCCAGACGTCGTCGTCGAGGCAGAGCACGTACCGGGCGGCCGACCGGCTCAGCAGGTAGGCCCGGTGCTCGGCCAGCCCTCGCCGGGGCAGCCGCCGGGTCAGCAGCACCGGGTGGCCCCGGTGGCGCAGCGCCCGCACCATCGTCGCTGCGGCGGGATGGGCGTACGCGGGGTCCCCGTCGGACTGGTCGCTGACCACCACGCCGAACCCGGCGACGTCCTCCTGGGCGGCCAGCCCGGCGAGGGTGACCGCGAGTTCGGCGGGCCGGTTGCGCGTCGGGATCAGCACGTCGAGCTGCCGTTCCCGGCGGAACTCCTCGGCCGTGCCGAGGCCGAGCGGTCGGTCGACGCCGGCCGTGCCGAGGTCGAGCGGTGGGTTCACGCCGGCCGGCCCGGCACCGGTGCCGTGGAACCGCGCGCATCCACCTGCTCCGGCTCGGCGGAGAGAGCCGTGTGGCCGTGCGCAGCCGTGTGGCCAGCCGTGTGGCCGTGCGTAGCCGTGTGGCCGTGCGCAGGCGTCCGCTGCGGCTCGCCCGGCGCGGCCGCCTGGCCGTGCGACCGGATGCGGTCGATGATCGCGGAGGTGGAACGGTCCGGCACGTACCCGAGGGTGCGGACCTGGCCGCCGAGCCGGCGCACCAGCGGGGCCTCCGGCACCATCTCCGGCGGGTAGTCGCCGCCCTTGACGTACACGTCGGGGCGGACGACCTCGATCAGTCCCGCCGGGGAGTCCTCCTCGAAGATCACCACGTGGTCCACGCAGGCCAGGGCGGCGAGCAGGGCGACCCGGTCCTCCACCGGGTTGACCGGGCGGTCCGGGCCCTTCAGCCGGCGTACGCTGCCGTCGGAGTTGACCGCCACCACCAGCAGGTCCCCGAGGGCCCGCGCCTGCTCCAGGTACCGCACGTGCCCGGGGTGCAGCACGTCGAAGCAGCCGTTGGTGAAGACCACCGACCGGCCCGCGCCGCGCTGGGGCTCCACGATGGCCGCCAGCTCGTCCGGGGCCACCAGCACGGGGTGCCCGGCGTCGTCGCCGCGCGCGCCGAGCGCGTGCAGCAGGTCCTCCCGCCGGCACACGCAGGTGCCGGTGTCCGACACGGTGATGGTGGCGGCGAGCTGGGCGAGCTGCGCGGCGGTCGGCAGGGGCGCGGCGGCGGCCAGGGCCAGCGTCATCGCGGCCAGGTACGCGTCCCCCGCGCCGACGGCGTGGCTCGCCGGGACCGGGGTGCTGTGGCTGCGCCGGGAGGCGCCGTCCGCGCCCCCGACGACCGCGCCCTCGGTGTCCAGGGTCACCGCGACCACGTCCGCGCCGGTGTGCGCGCGCAGCTCGGCGAGGCGGGCCTCGGCCAGCACGGCCCGGTCCACCCCCTCGCCGGCCAGGGCGCTCACCGTCACGCCGGTCCCGGTGACGCTGAGCCCGTCGCCGGTCATCGCCACCCGGTCCTCGCCGGGCGTCGGCTCGCCGGTCCCGCCCGTGGGCCGGCCGAGCGGCATCCCGGTCGGCGGCGGCGCGGCCCCCGGGGAGGCCCCCGGCACTCCGGCCCCCGGGGAGGCGCCCGGCGGGGACCCCTCAGCCGGCGGACCGGACGCTCCCGGCGCGGTGCCCACGCTCAGCTCCGAGGGCCCGTCCGCCGGGTCGGCCGCCGGGTGGTCCAGGTGCAGATGCGAGTCGGTACGCGAGGCGGCGCGGGCGAGCAGCCGGGTCGCCTCCGCGAAGCTCGGGGTGACCACGGTCGGCGCGAGCGTCCGCCAGTCGGCCAGGTCGTGCGCGTCGAGGGCGATCGTGGCGTACCGGTCGCGGGCGGCGACCAGCCAGGCGCGGACGGGTGCGGGCAGCGCGCCCAGCCCGTAGTCGCAGACCACCAGGGTCGGTGCCTCGCCACCGGCGGCGGCCCGCAACTCCTCGGTGGCGCACTCCAGGGCGGTGAGCAGCCGCTGCACCCCGTCGCTGTCGAGCGCGTCGTCGGGGTCGCCGGAGTCCTCGCGCAGCAGGATCTGGTTGCCGGCGAGCATCCGCCGCTTCACCGGGGTGTGCCGGCCGGGCTGGGCGACCGTGCGATCCCAGACCCCGGCCCGGTCGAGGCAGTCGTGCAGCTCGTCCCCGGCGACGTCGGCGCCGACCGGGGCGACCAGCACCGCCCGCCCGCCGAGGGCGGCCACGTTCACGGCGGTGTTCGCCGCCCCGCCGGCCGCCGAGATGCGCCGGCGCAGGGTGAGGACTGGGGCCGGGGCCTCCCGGCAGAGCCGGTCGGACTCGGCGAACCGCCACTCGTCGAGCATGGCGTCGCCGATCACCAGCACGGGGCGGCCCAGCCAGCTCTCCACGACGGTGGCGAGCCGGCGCTCTTCCGCTGCTGCTCCTGCCATGCCACCCCGGGTCCCCCGGGCCTGCCGGATCAAACCTGAGCAGGCTCCGGCCGGCATGATCCGCGCCGGGCGGGAAAGAAGGCGGGATGACCACGCAAGAAAGCCCGGTGCTCACCCCCCGGCAGCTGCGCCTGCTCATGTTCGGCCTGATGACGGGCATGCTGCTCGCCGCGCTGGACCAGACCATCGTCGGCACGGCGCTGCCCACCATCGTCGGCGAGCTGGGCGGGATCGACCACTACTCGTGGGTGGTCACCGCGTACCTGCTCGCCTCCACGGCCTCCACCCCCCTGTACGGCAAGATGGCCGACCTGTACGGACGCCGCCCGGTCTTCCTCTTCTCGATCGGGACGTTCCTGCTCGGCTCGCTGCTGGCCGGGCTGTCGCAGGACATGACCCAGCTGATCGTGACCCGGGGGGTGCAGGGCCTCGGCGCGGGCGGCCTGATGACGCTCGCGTTCACGATCATCTCGGACGTGGTGTCGCCCCGGGAACGCGGTCGCTACCAGGGCCTGTTCGGGGCGGTGTTCGGCATCTCCTCGGTCGCCGGGCCGCTGGTGGGCGGCTACTTCGCCGAGACCAACTGGCGGTGGATCTTCTACCTCAACGTGCCGCTGGCGATCCTGGCCATCGTCGTCTGCTACCACGTCATGCGGCTCATCCCGTTCCACCGGCGGAAGCACACGATCGACTGGCTCGGGGCGGCGCTGCTGGTCGCCGGGGTGAGCTGCCTGCTGCTGGCGCTGAGCTGGGGCGGCAACTCGTACGCCTGGGGCTCTGCGGTGATCATCGGGCTGTTCGCGGCCGGGGCCGTGCTGGGCGGGCTCTTCCTGCTCCAGGAGGCGCGGGTCGCCGAGCCGATCCTGCCGCTGCGGCTGTTCCGCAGCCGGACGTTCGCGCTGGCCAACGGCGCCGGCTTCGTCCTCGGACTGGTGATGTTCGGGTCGATCATCTTCGTCCCGCTGTATCTCCAGATCGTCAAGGGGGCCTCGCCGACCCGCAGCGGCCTGCTGATGCTGCCGATGATGGCCGGCATCATCGTCACCTCGATCCTCACCGGCCGGGCGATGAGCCGGATCGGGCGCTACAAGTGGTTCCCGGTGGCCGGGTCGGCGGTGCTGCTCGCCGGCATGCTGCTGTTCACCCGCCTGGCTGTCGACACGTCGCTGTGGGTGGCGTTCGGCTACCTGGTGGTCATCGGCGTGGGGCTGGGCCTGTCCATGCAGTCGTTGATCCTCGCCGTGCAGAACTCGGTTGGCTCCCGGGACCTCGGTGCCGGCACCTCCTCGGCGACGTTCTTCCGGTCGCTGGGCGGCTCGTTCGGGGTGGCGATCCTCGGGGCGGTGCTGTCGTCCCGACTCGCGGACCAGCTCGCCACCCGGATGCCGGCCGCGATCGCCCAACTCCCGCCGCAGCAGCGGGCGGCGGTGCTGGCCGGCGGCGGGGCGGACATCTCGATCAACGACCCGGCGACGATCCTGGCCCTGCCCGGCCCGGTCCGGGCCGCCATCCAGGCCGCTTTCGTGGAGTCGCTGCACCTGGTCTTCCTCACCACCGGGCTGATCGCCGTCGTGGCGGTGCTGGCGACCCTGGCGCTGCCCAACGAGACGCTGCGCGGGGCCGGGCCGCGCGGCGCGTCGGGCGGGGCCGGTCCGCTGGGCGGCCCGGCCGCCGCCCCGGGCGGCAAGCCGCTGGCGAAGGAGTCGAGGGACGAGGCCGCCGCCGAGATGGAGGCCAAGAGCCAGACGATGCTGTGACGCCGGCCGGCGGCCGGGCCCCGAGGGCGGGCGGCGGTCCGGGCGGCTGGGCCGGTCCGGGAACGACCAACGACTACTTGAGGATCAGGCGGTTGGCCTGCTCGAAGACGTCCAGGTCGGCGAGGGTCTCGGTGACGGAGGCCGACAGCGGGGCGGGGAACCGGTCACGGTGGAAGAAACCCGCGTCGGTGGTCTCGTCGGTGGCCCGGGCCAGCTCGCCGTCCCAGTCCTCGACCCGGAAGGCGACGGTGAAGACCTGGTAGGTGTGGCCGTACATGTTGGTGTTGATCCGGTCGGGGCCCGTGTAGAGGGCGAACGCCCCCACCCGCAGGGCGCGCAGCCCGGTCTCCTCGCGCACCTCGCGCACCGCGCAGTCGGCGATCGACTCGCCCAGCTCCATCGCACCGGCCGGCATGGCCCACTGGCCGTTGTCGGAGCGCCGGATCAGCAGCACCCGGCCGGCGCTGTCGCGGACCACCGCGCGGGCGCCGACGAACATCAGGGTGCGGTCGCCGGCGAGGGCGCGCAGCTGCCCCACGTACGAGTCGGTCCAGGAGATGCTCACCCGGACAACCTAACGGGGGTTCCCAACGGATGACCGGCGACACTAGCTTGTTACCCATGCGTAGCACGATGATGGACGCCCCGCTCCAGGTCGCCCGGATCCTCGAACACGGTGCCACGGTGCACGGCACCGCCGAGGTGGTCACCTGGACCGGCGGCGAGCCGCGTCGCATGTCGTACGCCGAGGTGGGGCGCACGGCGGCCCGGCTGGCCCACGCGTTGCGCGACGAGTGCGGGGTGACCGGCGACGAGCGGGTCGCCACGTTCATGTGGAACAACAACGAGCACCTGGTGGCCTACTTCGCGGTGCCCAGCATGGGCGCGGTGCTGCACACGCTGAACCTGCGGCTCTTCCCCGACCAGGTCGCCTACATCGCCGACCATGCCGAGGACCGGGTGGTGCTGGTCGACTCGACGCTGATCCCGCTGCTGGCCCGGGTCGTCGGCGAGCTGACCACGGTGCGGCACGTGGTGGTGGTCGGCGGGGGTGACCCGGCCCCGCTGGTGGCGGCGGCCGGCGACCGGATCGCCGTACACCACTGGGACGCCCTGCTGGCCGGGCGGCCGGAGGTCTTCGACTGGCCCGAGGTGGACGAGCGCGACGCCGCCGCCCTCTGCTACACCTCCGGGACCACCGGCAACCCCAAGGGCGTCGCCTACTCGCACCGCTCGATCTACCTGCACTCGTTGCAGATCTGCATGCCGGAGGGGTTCGGCCTCGGTCCGACCGACCGTGAGCTGGCCATCGTGCCGATGTTCCACGCCATGTCGTGGGGCCTGCCGTACGCGGCGTTCCTCTCCGGCGCGTCGCTGATCATGCCGGACCGGTTCCTCCAGGCCGCCCCCATCGCCGCGATGATCGCCGCCGAGCGGCCCACCCTGGCCGGCGCGGTGCCGACCATCTGGAACGACCTGCTGGCCTACCTCGACGAGCACGACGTGGACACCTCCTCGCTGAAGGAGGTCATCGTCGGCGGCTCGGCCTGCCCGCCCGCCCTCATGCACGCGTTCGCCGAGCGGCACCACATCGACGTGATCCACGCCTGGGGGATGACCGAGATGTCCCCGCTCGGCTCGGTGGCCCGGCCGCCGGCCGGCGCGACCGGCGAGGACGCCTGGCGCTACCGGTACACGCAGGGCCGCGTCCCGGCCGGGGTCGCCGCGCGGATCGTCGGCCCGCTGGGCGAGCCGTTGCCCGCCGACGGGGCCGCCGTCGGGGAGCTGGAGGTCCGGGGGCCGTGGGTGACCGCCCGGTACGTCGGCGACGACGCCCCGGACGAGGAGAAGTTCCGCGACGGCTGGCTGCGCACCGGCGACGTCGGCACGCTGTCGCCCGACGGCTACCTCACGCTCACCGACCGGGCCAAGGACGTGATCAAGTCCGGCGGCGAGTGGATCTCCTCCGTCGAGCTGGAGAACGCCCTGATGGCCCATCCGGCGGTGCTGGAGGCGTGCGTGGTGGGCGTGCCGGACGAGCGCTGGGACGAGCGGCCCCTGGCCACGGTGGTGGTCCGGGAGGGTGCCGAGGTGACCGCCGAGGAGCTGCGCGACTTCCTGGCGGGGGCGGTGGCGCGCTGGCAGCTGCCGGAGCGGTGGGCGTTCGTCGACGCGGTGCCGAAGACCAGCGTCGGCAAGTTCGACAAGAAGGTCGTCCGGTCCCGGTACGCCGACGGGGGCCTGACTGTCCGGGAGCTGACAACGCCGTAACGCTTTCAGGCGGATCGTCGCCTGAATGGGTGGGGACGTACTCCTGACATCCCTCCCCAAGGGGCGGCCCCGGCGTTCGCACCGCGCCGGGGCCGCCCGCCCAAGGGCGGTTCTCCCGCCCCTCCATTCTTGCGAAACTTGTTCGGCTCTGTCCCGGCGACGGGGAAAACAGCCGGTGAACGCGGCTGGTCGGTGGTCGCCTACTCGGTGGTCGTGACCAGCACC
>NZ_JBHUVA010000019.1:0-91026 GCF_042670805.1 Micromonospora sp. NPDC057141
GTGACGGGCCGCCGAGGAGCCGCCGTGCTGTCAGTCGTCGTTGGCGATGGTGCCGACGGCGAGCGGGTCGGCCAGGTGCAGACCGGGAACCCCGGCCACCAGCAGGTTAACCTTCTCGTCGGCCTCCCGCTTCCGGTCACCCCGCACCTTGACCGCGAAGGTCAGCGAGGTCTTCCCGGCCGCGAGGAGCTTGCAACCGACGTACGGGTCGTAGTCCGACCCGGCCCGCGCCGTGGTGCCGTACGTGGCGGCGCAGATCAGGGCGGGCTGGGACAGCGGCCGGGACACGGTGACGGTGAAGGTGAGCGGGCGGGTGCCCTTGTCGCCCTCGGCCACCACGGCGTCGGCGACGCTCAGCGACGCGCGGGACCGGAACCGGGCCACCTGCGGGTCGTGGTCGCTGGAGCCGCGCGACCCGTCCCCGGTGAACTCCGCCGGCCAGTCGGCGTTGACGTGCGCCGCCCGCACCTGGACCAGGTCGTCGCGCAGCGCGTCGTTGACGAACAGGTGGTCCAGCGTCTGCGCCTGGCCCTGGAAGCTGTACGAGTACGCCGACGACGGCACGTCGGCGACCAGGTCGTCCCACAGGCTGTGCAGGCCCGCGTCGTACAGCGCGGCGAGCTGGTCCGACGGGGTCGGGTCGGCCCCGGTGGCGATCGGGTCGTCGGGGCGGGGGAAGACGTTGAGGTCCCCGCCGTACACCACCCGGGAGTTCCGGTCCGCGTTGTGGATCGCGGTGACCAGTGCGGCCCCGTACGCTGCCTGCTCGGTGCGCTGCCCGACCCGGCTGTCCGGCCCGGACGAGAAGTGGTTGCTCAGCGCCCACAGGTGGTAGCCCTCGGACCCGCCCGGGGTGGCCTTGACCCAGAACTTGCCGAGCTGCGGGGCCCGGGTGTAGACGTTGTCGCCGTCCTTGCCGGTGGAAGTGTCGGTGTCGGCCGGCAGCACCGCGTTGAGCGCCTTCGGGTTCTGCACGTCCGCGTTGGACGCCAGCCCCGCCGACCGGTACGGCACCACCGGCGCGGAGCCGAGCAGCGGGTCGGTGGCGGTCGCCTCGGCCAGCGACAGCCGGTCCGTCCGGTACAGGAACCCGGCGGTGATGCCCCGGTCGTCCGCGCCGGTCCGGTCGTACGCGGCGGCGTACGCCGGCCCGCCGGCGGCGGCCACGGCCAGTGCCAACTCCTGGAGGGTGTCCGGCGCGCCGTCGGCGTCGTTCGTGTCGCCGCACACCAGCGCGCCCCCGGAGACGGAGCAGATGTCCTGGTCCTCGGCCTCCTGCACCAGGATCAGGTCCGGCGCGTGCAGGTCGGTGCGGATCTGGTCGGCGAGCGAGTCCAGGTGCTCCCGGTAGTCGGCCTCGCTGGCCGGCACGTAGTCGAACGGCGGCTTGACCCCGGTGCAACCGGCGTTGCCGGTGAAGTCGCAGCCGTCGAACGGGTCGTCCCGGTGGTCGTAGAGGTTCTCCACGTTGTACGTGGCGACCGCGATCTCCCGCGACCGGTCGGCCGGCTGCGGCGGGTTGTTCTGCGCCGGGTCGGCCCCGGCGGCGAAGGCGGCCCGCTCGACCTGGACGCCGTACTTCTCGAACGAGTAGTAGAGCGCGCCGTACGCGTCCTCGGTGAGGGTGTCGAAGGTCCGGGCCGGCGGCAGCAGGGCGGCGTTGTCCCCGGCGGCGGCCTTGACGCCCATGGTGCCCAGCATGATCCGCTGGCCGTTGCCGTCGTCGAAGCGGCGGGTCGGGTCGTTGTCCAGCGGGTGCGCGTCCCGGAACACCCGGCGGGCGTACGCGTCGGCGCGGTCCAGCAGCGGGTCGTCCCGGTCGACCACCCACACCTCCGAGTCGGCGGTGGACGAGAACACGTCCCGGCCGCTCACCGCGCCGCTGCCGGCCCGGACCCGCAGCCGGGCGCCCTCGTGGCGCTCCCAGAACCGCTGCGCGGCGGCCAGGTCGGCCGGGGGCACCGCGTCGTCGACGGCGACGACGGCGTCCACGTCGAGCCCGGAGGCGACCTTGCTGACCAGCGAGGCCCCGGAGAGCTGGGTCAGGTTGTAGTACTCGGACACCCGGGCCCGCAGCACCACCTCGTCGCCCACGGTCGGCACGTAGCCGCCGATCAGCGACGTGAACGAGCCCATGAAGACGAAGATGCCGTCGGAGGAGGACGGGTCGCCGTCGCCCGCGTCGGCGCGGCTCTGCAGGAAGAAACCGTGCTGGTCGGCGCCGGCCGAGGTCCGGGCCAGGGTGCGCTGGGTGATCACGCCGCGCACGTCGTACAGCGTGCTGCTGGTGCCGTTGCCGGAGGCCGGCGCGAGCGGCGACCGGTCGGCCGGGCCGGACTCGGCGTCGGTGGTCGGGCCCTGCACCTCGCCGACGGTCAGCTCCCGGGTCACCGTGACGGCCAGCGCGCAGGTGGCGGTGGCACCGTCCGTGTCGGTCGCGGTCAGGGTCACGGTGTACGCCCCGGCGGCCAGGTCGGCGCTGGTGGCGACCGTGGCGCGGGCCGTGCCGCCGACCGCGTCGGCCGGGGTGAATCCGGTGCGGCTGATGGTGCCCGTGGTCGGGGTCGGGTCGACCGAGGTGACCGCCAGGTCGACGATCGTGTCGTCCGGGTCGGTGGCGGTGACCTCGCGGCTGGCGGCGGTGCCGGCGGACGTGGTCAGCGCGCCGCCGCAGGTGACGGTGGCGGGCTGGTCGACGGGGCCGCCGCCGTCGACGGTGTGCGCGCCCAGCCCGTCGAACGTGTCGGTGGCGAAGCCGGCCCATTGGGTGGCCGGGTCGAAGGTGTCCGACGGGTCGGTGTCGCCGGAGGTGACCGTGGGTAGCCGCCGCAGCGTGTTGTCGGCGGTGCTGGTGAGGCCGCTGCCCCACTCGGTGCCGGGGTCGACGCCGACCTGGCCGATCGAGTCGAGGACGGTGTCGCCCCGGCGCAGCACGATCGCGTCGTCGCCGTTGAACAGGCTGGCACCGGTCGTCTGGTCGGCCTGGGCGAGGATCGCCGGCGCGGCCGAGGCGGCGGCGAACACGAACGTGTCGCCCGCGGCGACGGTTCCGGTGAGCGCCAGGGTGGTGGCCGTGGTGTTGCCGTTGAAGTGGAGCTGGAGCTGGTAACCGCCGGCGGTGAGGTCGACGGGGGCACCGGTGCCGTTGAACAGCTCGATCGCCTTGTTGTTCGACGAGCCTTCGACGTACTCCGAGATGAACAGGTCGGTGGGCGCGGCGCTGGCCGCGGTGGGTGCGACGCCGATGACCGGAATGGTGACGGCTACGGCGGTCGCGAGCGCGGCAGTTCTGCGGCGCGGGCGCATGGGGCCTCCACGATGGGTGGACGTGAACGAACGCACGTTAAGCGGCGGCGCTGTCCGCCGTCCATCCCCTACGGGGCGCTTTGGTGAATTGCCGACTCAAGTTCCGAGGCGGTGCACCAGCTCGGTCACGTCCACGCTGTATTCGCACCACTCCCGGTCCGGGCGGTAGCCCAGCTCGGCGTTGACCTTCAGCATCGCCTCGTTGGCCTGGGCGTTCCAGGTCTGCACCTCGGTCAGCGTGGGCTCGGCCGAGCGCAGCTCCAGCAGCATCCGGGCCTTGATCGCCCGGTCGATGCCGTAGCCCCGGTGCTCCTGCACCACGATCGTGTCGTACTGGTCGGCTCGGGTCGGGTGCTGCGCCGGCACCACCACCTCGGTCAGCCCGGCCACCTCGCCGGTGCGGTCGTGGGTGGCGAGCACGATGTACGGCTTCATGCCGCGCCGGTGCAGCGTGGCCAGGCTGTCCCGTAGCCGCTGCGGATCGTACGAGCTGGGGCGCAGCTCGCCGTCGTCGACGTCGCGCTCCTTGGCCTTCGCCCGCGCGTACGCCTCGATCAGGTCGTCCGGCGGGCCGCCCGGGCAGAACTGGACCTGGTATCCCGCGCCGACGCCCGTGGCCATCTCGGCCAGCGCCGACCAGTCCACCGCGGACAGGTCGAGCACGCTGCGGGTCTCCACGTATTCCCGGGAGAAGCCCAACGCCTCGTAGAACGCCACGGCCGGGGTGCCGCCGACGACCTCGACCCCGATCGACTGGAAGCCCTCCTGGTAGACCCGGCGGGTGGCCACCCGGGCCAGGTCCCGGCCCAGACCGGCGCGGCGCACCGACGGATGCACCAGCACCTCCAGCACGCCGATGTCGCCGAGCAGCAGCACGTGGACGTGGCCGAGGATCGGGCCGGGCCCGCCCCCGGTGGCCGGATCGGCCTGGACCACCCAGGAGATCCGCCGCTCGCCGGGCATCACCTCGGAGAGGTATTCCCGCAGGTAGCTCTCCCGCCACGGCGGGTCCTGCGGGAGGTCGGCCGCCAGCACCGCGTTCAGCGTGTCCAGCAGCGACGCGATCTCGGCGGGCGACGCGGTCCGGGGGTCCCATTCGCGCACCATCACCCGTCTAGCTTGCCGCTTACGGCAGCTTGACGGAAGTGTCCAGTTCTCCGATGCGCCCGGATTCTCCGACGTGCCCGGACGATCACCTCACGTGCGGCTGGCCAGCCCGTACTCGTTGGCCTTGTCGAAGACGTCCTGGGCGTAGCGGCGCACGTCGTTGTACGACAGGATGGCACCCCACCAGTCGCCCGGGACCGTCATGTTCCGGCCACCCTTGCACAGGTAGTTGCCGGCGGCCAGGGCCGCGTCGTCCAGGTCGTGCGGGTTCTTGCGGCCGTCGTTGTCGGCGTCCGCGCCGATCTCCTGCCAGGTCGTGGGGATGAACTGCATCGGCCCGATCGCCCGGTCGTAGACGGTGTCCTTGTCGTACAGCCCCCGGTCGGTGTCGGTGATCCGCTGTCGACCGCCATTGCCGTCGAGCGCGTCGCCGATGATCTCCGGGAGCGCCTGCCCGTCCGGGCCCAGGGTCGCGCCGTTGGCCTGGCCGTGGCTCGACTCGACGTATCCGATCGCGGCGAGGGTGGTCCAGCTCAGCCGGCAGCCCGGGGTGGCCTGGGCGAGCGCCAGTTCGGCGTACCCGTACGCCTGCATGGCCACCGGCGAGATGCCGACCTTCGCCCCGGTCTGCTGGGCCCACGCGGCGAGCGCGTCCGCCGGCCGGCCGGTCGGCACCGGCACGACCGGCCCCGCGCTCGCGCCCGGCGCCGCCGTCGCGCCGGGCGGCAGGGGGGTGGCCGACCCGCCGGGCAGCAGCCCGCCCTGCGGCGTCGCCGTGCCGGCCCCCGGCGTGCCGGCGGAGCCGTCCACCGCCACCGGTCGGGACTTCGGCGCGGACGCCGGCACCAGCAGCGCCCCGGCGGCGGCGGTCCCGGCGACCAGCGCGAGCAGGAACAGGCCGGGCAGGGTGAGCCGGCCGCTCGGGCGGCGGGACCAGGCCCGGGTGGCGCGGGCGGCGGCGACCGCCGCCTGCCGGGGCGGAGGCATGCGCACGGCGTGGGCGAACGGCACCCGACGCCGACGGGCCACCCCGGTCGGCTTCGCGGCTGTGGCCTTCCTGTCGGCCCCCTCGCCGTCGGACTCTTTCCCGTCGGCCACCTTCCCGTCGGCTACCTTCTCGTCGGCGGCCTCCTCCTTCGGGGCCGGCTCGGTCGCTTCCGGCTCCTCCGGTCCCGGTTTCGTCGCCTCCGGCCTCTTCGGTTCCGGTGCGGTCGGCTCCGGTTCTGCTTGCTCGGGCTTCGCCGGCTCGGGCTCGACCCGCCCCGGTGTCGCCTCGCGGACGCCGGTCGGGTGGACGGTCGGGTCGGCGGCCGGCGGCGGGTCGGCGGCGGGCGGCGGGTCGGCGGCGGGCGGCGTGGCGTCGGCGGGTGACTCTCCGCGCAGCCAGGGCCGGCGGGGGCGGGGCAGCCGGGCGCGTGGGGGCACGCCACCCGGATCCTCGGGTGGCGCGGCCGGTCGCAGGGATCGAACCGTCGGTCTGTCCTCGCCGTCCACCACCCGTCGAGTATCACCCATGTCCCGCCCGGAGTCAGGCCCGGTCGTACCCTTGTGCCATGCCCCGGTACGAGTTCCGCTGCCGCGCCTGCGGCGACACCTTCGAGGTCAACCGTCCGATGGCGCAGGCCGGTGAGCCGGCGTCCTGCCCGTGCGGGCACGCCGACACCGTCAAGCTCCTGTCTACCGTGGCCGTGACCGGCCGCGGCGGCGCGGGTGCGGCCGCACCAGCCCCGTCGGGCGGCGGCTGCTGCGGTGGCGGGTGCGGCTGCTGACCCCGACCTGGCCCGACCGACCCGACCGGCCCGACCTGGCCGTACCGGCCCAGGCACTGCCGCTTCCGGCCCCGGTTGGCACCTTGGGGTGGATTTCGCCCATCCGTTCTCACGATGCGTGACGGCACGACCATAGGGCAGCATGAACCCGTCGTCATGGGGGCGGAGGTTCGACGTATGTCGCCAGGGATCCACCTCCCGAGCGGATGGGTGACCTTCGTGTTCACCGACATCGAAGGTTCGACGCGCCTGGCCCAGCTGCTCGGCCCGGGTTACCGGCCGGTGCTGCGCGAGCACCGCAGGCTGCTGCGCGACACCCTGGCCCGCACCGACGGCGCGGAGCTGCTCACCGAGGGCGACTCGTTCTTCATCGCGTTCCCCGACGCCGGTGCCGCGCTCACCGCCTGTCTCACCGGGCAGCGCGCGCTCGCGGCGCACGACTGGCCGGCACCCGAGGCCGCGCCCCGCGTCCGGATGGGCCTGCACACGGGCTGGGCGGAGCCCCGCGACGGCGAGTACGCCAGCCACGAGGTGCACCGGGCCGCCCGGGTTGCCGCCGCCGCCCACGGCGGGCAGGTGCTCTGCTCGGCGGCCACCGCGCGGCTCGCCGCCCCGTTGCCGGCGGGCGCGTCCCTGCTCGACCTCGGCCTGCACCGGCTGCGCGGCTTCGACGACCGGGAACGGCTGTTCCAGCTGCTGGCGCCCGGCCTGGAGCGGCAGTTCCCCCGGCCGCGCACCGCCGACGCGGTGGCCCACAACCTGCCGACGCAGGTCACCTCCTTCGTCGGCCGGGAGGCGGAGCGGGCCGAGCTGCGCCGGCTGACGGCGGGGCACCGGCTGGTGACCGTGCTCGGGGCGGGCGGGGCCGGCAAGACCCGGCTCGCCGTCGAGCTGGCGGCCGGCACGGTGGAGGAGTATCCGGACGGCGTCTGGTTCGTCGACATCGCCACGGTGACCGACCCGGGGCTGGTGGCGTTCGCGGTCGCCGCCGTGCTCGGGCTGCGTCCGGAGCCCGGCCGCCGGATGTTGGACACCCTGGTCGAGCACGCCGCCGCCCGCCGGATGCTGGTCCTGCTGGACACCTGCGACGCCCAGCCGGCCGCCTGCGCCGAGCTGATCTCCCGGCTGCTCGCCGGCGGGGGCGGGGTTCGGGTGCTGGCCACCAGCCGCGAGTCGTTCGGCCTGCCCGGCGAGGTGGTGTGGCGGATCCCGCCGCTGTCCGTCGAGCCCCGGCCGGGCGGCGCGGAGAGCGACGCGGTGGCGCTGCTGCTGGACCGCACGGTGGCGGCCCGGGGCGGCCGGGAGCCGGCCCTGGTCGAGTCGGCCGACCTGCGGCGGGTGGTGCGCAGGCTCGACGGGTTGCCGCT
This sequence comes from Micromonospora sp. NPDC057141, assembly GCF_042670805.1. Taxonomy (NCBI): domain Bacteria; kingdom Bacillati; phylum Actinomycetota; class Actinomycetes; order Micromonosporales; family Micromonosporaceae; genus Micromonospora; species Micromonospora sp. NPDC057141. The sequence continues at coordinate 7,550 of NZ_JBHUVA010000019.1, forward strand.
CGCCATCGAGCTGGCCGCCGCCCGGCTGCGGGTGCTCTCCGTCGGGCAGCTCGCCGAGCGCCTCGACGACGTGCTCGGGACCCTCGACGCCGGCCGGGACGCCCCCCAGCCGCCCCGGGACGAGCACGGCTGGACGGGCAACCAGCAGGACACCGTCGACCTGGTGGCGGCGTCTCGGGGCAACGCCCCGCCCACCCAAGCGACCCGTGCCGTGCAGCGGTCGGCCGCCGAGCGGCACCTCACCATCCAGGCCACCGTCACGTGGTCGTACCGGACCCTCGGGCCCCGGGCGGCCCGGCTGCTGCGCTGGCTCGCGGTCTTCGCCGGCCCGGTGGACCTGCCGACGGTGGAGTGGCTGCTCGACGACGACCCACTCGATCCGCTGTCGGTGCTGGTGGACAAGTCGATGATCCTGGCCGAGCCGCACGCGTCGGGCAGCACGTACCGGATGCTCGACCCGATCCGGGCGTACGCGGCGCGGCGGCTGGCCCAGGCGGGTGAGGAGCGCGCGGCCCGGGACCGGCACCTGGCCTGGTCGACGCGGGCGCTGCGGCGGGCCCACCTCGGGCCGGACGGCCGGCCGACGACCCTTTCCCTGTACGCCCTCGACCCGCTCGCCGGCGAGCTGCGCGCCGCGCTGCGGTGGTGCGCGACCGGTGGCAGCGCCCGAGACGGGCTGCGCCTGGCCGGGGGCCTGGACCAGTGGTGGCGGGAGCGCGGGCTGGCCCGGGAGGGGCGGCTCTGGCTGTTCCGGCTCTACGGCCGGATGGCCGAGACCGGGGAGCACGTGCCGGACGCCGAGCTGGCGGCGGCGTACCACATGCACTCGCTGCACGCCGGCGCGGACGGCGAGTTCGCGGAGGAGCTGCGCTACTCCCAGCAGGCCGAGGCGGCGGCCCGCCGGGCCGGCGACGCGGGCCCGCTGGCCCGGGTGCTGGCCGGGCGGGCGGCCCCGCTGGTCGACATGGGGCAGTTCGCCGAGGCCGAGCGGGCCTGCCGGGAGGTCCTGGCCTGGGCGCACGAGCGGGAGGTGGCGGGAGACGCCCTCTTCGCGGTGCTCAGCCTCGCCGAGCTGCTCTGGCGGCGGGGCGCGCTGGCGGAGGCCGCGGAGCTGCTCGGCGCGGCCCGCCCGGTCGAGGCGGGCCGCCCGGCCGACCGGGGGCGCCGGTCGGTGGACATGCTGCTCGGCATGGTGGCGCTGGCCCGGGGCGACCTGGTGGCCGCGCACGAGCACCTGCTGGTCGCGTTGCGCTCCCGGATGAGCCACGGCTTCCACCGCCGGGCCTGCGACACCCTGGACGCGATCGCGGTGCGTTGCGCGGCCGGCGGCGACGCGCTGACCGCCGCCCGGCTCTTCGGTGCGGCCCAGGCGACCCGGGAGAGCCTGCGGTCGACCCCCGGCATCTACGGCGCGTACTGGCTGGAACGGCAGGCCGAGCTGCGCCGGACGATGGGCGACGTGGCCTTTGACGACGCGTACGGCGAGGGGAGCGAGCTGGGGCTGGAGGAGGCGGCGGCGCTGGCGTTGGCGGTGGAGCACCCCGACCTCGGGGTGGACTCGACCCGCTTCGCCGCCACCGGAACGCCGGCTCCCGCTCCCGCCCCCGCGCGTCCCGCTCCCGCTCCCGCCCCCGCGCGTCCCGCCGAGGGCGGCTGTTAAGAAGGGGCCCTTGCTATGCAGAAAGCGTTGACAAGGGGCCCTTCCTTGCACCTCAGCGCTCGGCGGCGGCCTTGATGCGGGCGGCGCGGTCGATGTCGGCCTGCTGGACCGCCGCGACGGAGCCGAAGATGCTGACCGCCTCGTAGTAGGTCCAGGCGAGGCTGTAGCAGGCGGGGCGGACCACCGAGCTGTACGTGGCGCAGACCCGCTTCAGGTCCTCGTAGAAGGCGCTGTCCAGCCGGGCCTTGTTGGCCGAGAACTGGCCCATCTCCTTGTAGTTGCGGTAGCCGAAGTCGTGCCGCTGGCAGGAGAGCTTGAAGCTGAACCCGAGCGGGTTGTCCGGGCTGGACGAGCAGTAGTCGGTGGACCAGTTGAAGGCGTACTCGCTCCAGGCGGACTGGTTCTGTCGGGCCGAGTTCCAGGTGTTGTAGCTGCTGGCGCTGGTCTGCGTCCAGCTCGACAGCACGCTGAGCTTCTGGTCGGTGCTGACGGCGGCCGTGGCGGGGGCGGCGACCCCCAGCGCGACGAGCAGGGCGAACGCGCCGGAGGCGAGGATGGTGGCGAGGCGTCTGGGCACGGGGGACCTCCGCGGGGGTGTGCGGTGTTGGTGGTTACCGGCGGGTCACCGGATTCGACAAGTGTCGATCGAGCCGCGGGCGGTCGAGTATGTCATAAACGAATATCTGGTGACATGAGTCGAAACAGACGAATGCCCCGGGCGACGGGGCACCCGGGGCATTCGTCTGTGCCGTCAGCCGTCAGCCGTCAGCCGTCAGCGCACGAAGCGCGGTGGGCTGACGGGGCTCTCGTTCGACAGCCGGTCCAGCGCCGTCACGTGGTACGTGTACCGCACGCCGGCCCCGGCGGTGGCGTCCACCCAGGACTGCGTCGCGCCGGGGGTGGCCCGGACGGTGCCGACCAGGTGGGACGCGTCGGCGAAGCCGCAGCCGCCGGCCGGGGCCGTCCCGTCGAACCGGTAGATCGCGTACGACGTGGCCCGGCCGAACGGGCCCACGCCGTCGGCCGGCTGCCGCCAGCTCAGTCGCACCCCGTCGGCCTGCCGCTGCGCGCCGGTGACCACCGGGGGCAGCAGCGGCTTCGCCGGCAGTTGCGGCATCGCCGGCACCAGGGCGGGGCGCGAGTAGTGCTCGGCGGCGTAGCGGTCGGTCGCCCCGAGCCGGTTCGTCCGCACCTGCACGGCCGAGAAGTGCACGTTGCCGAGCACCTCCGGGTACGCCCGGTTGAGCGTCAGGTGGTCGGACAGCTCCTGCGGGTTCTGCCAGTACGCGCCGTACGCCGGGTCGCCGCTCTTGTAGTCGGCTTGGCCGATGTAGAGCTGCACGCGGGTGCCGCGCACCGTCTCGGCCCACCACGGCACCAGCCGCGCGTAGTCGGCCGCCGGGTACTGGCCGATGTACCAGTAGAGCTGCGGCACGATGTAGTCGATCCACTCCTGCTTGACCCACTTGCGGGTGTCGGCGGAGATGATGTCGTACGACTGGCTGCCGGTGGTGTCCGAGCCGAGCGGGTCGACGGAGGCGTTGCGCCAGATACCGAACGGGCTGACCCCGAACTTCACCCACGGCTTCGCGGCCTTGATCCTGGCGTTCGTCTCCCGGATCAGCAGGTCGATGTTGTCCCGCCGCCAGTCGGCCCGGTCGGTGAAGCCCCGGTTGAACTCGGCGAACGTCGCGTCGTCGGGCACCTGGTGGGTGCCGCTCGGGTACGGGTAGAAGTAGTCGTCGAAGTGGACGCCGTCGACGTCGTACCGCGTGACGGCGTCCATCATGGCGGTCTGGACGAACTCGCGGACCGCCGGGACCCCGGGGTTGTAGTAGAGCCGGCTGCCGGCGACGCCGGCCGGCGGGTACGCGAAGGTCCACTCGGGGTGCTGGCGGGCCGGGTGGTCGGGCGCGAGCTGGGTGAGGTCCGGGCCCGCGCCGCCGGGGGCCGGCATGGAGATCCGGTACGGGTTGAACCAGGCGTGGAACTCCAGGTTGCGCTTGTGCGCCTCGTCGACGAGGAAGGCCAGCGGGTCCCAGCCCGGGTCCTGCCCGCGCACCCCGGTCAGGTACTCCGACCACGGCTCGTGCGGCGAGGGCCAGAACGCGTCGGCGGTGGGCCGGACCTGCACCACCACCGCGTTGTGGTGCAGCCGCTGCGCCAGGTCGAGCCAGCCCAGGTATTCCGCCTGCTGGGCGGCGATGCGGTCCGGGGCGGTCTGCGACGCCTTGGTCGGCCAGTCGATGTTCACCACCGACGAGATCCACATGGCCCGGAACTGCCGCTTCGGGGTGGCCGGGTCGGTGGCGCAGGAGGCGGCGGTCCCGGCCGCGGCGCTCTTCGCCGCGCCGCCGGTTTGCGCTGCGGCGGCAGGGGAGGCGGCGGCGAGCGCGCCGAGCAGGGCCACGGCCAGCCCGGCGGCTCTGAGCCGAGTTGCCTTCATCGGTGCGTCCCTTCGATGGGGCTCAGCCCCTGCGGTGGGGCTCGGCGGGCGCGATGCTTGCTGCGGCAAGAATCGCCGCAGTCAATCTGTCGCTGGTAGGAAATTTTCACATCGGGCGGGTCCGGCGCAAGACCTCCGGCCGGATCGGTGCCCGCCCGGCAGAGAAGGGAACCCCTCTCACCGCCCGATGTGGCGCTACGCGCCCGCGCTGATGTGGCGCTACGCGCCCGCGCCGGTGGGGGCGAAGCGCAGCAGGTTCCAGGAGGCCGCCGGCAGCAGCACCGAGCAGCGGCCCCCGTCGCAGGCGGGGGCGGCCAGCTCCCGGGGCGTGACCCGGTCGGGCTCGGCCTCGGTGTTCGTGGCCTCCGGGTCGGCCCCGGCAGCGAGGGCCAGGTGGGCCGCCCCGGACAGGCCCGGCAGGCCGCGCAGGTCAAGGTCGAGGGGGAGGCCGGCGGAGCCCCGGTTGACCGCGAGGACGGTCAGCGCGCCGGTCTCCTCGTCGTGCAGCGCCACGGTGTCCAGCACCGGGACGTCGCCGTAGCGCTTCGTGGCGTACGTCGGGCAGACCGGCTCGGTGCGCAGCACGGTGCCCCGGGCGTAGCGGGCGGTGAGGGCGAACGGGTGGAAGATGCTCTGCCGCCAGGCCGGACCGCCGGTGCGGGTGCGAATCGGGGCGATCACGTTGACGAGTTGCGCCTGGCAGGCCACCCCGACCCGGTCGGCGTGCCGGAGCAGGGTGATCAGCAGGTCGCCGACGACCACCGCGTCGACGGCGGTGTAGTCGTCCTCGATCAGGGCGGGCGCCTCGACCCAGCCGCGCCGGTCCAGGTCGGCCTGGAGGCGGGACTGGTACCAGACGTTCCACTCGTCGAACGAGACCTTCAGTTTGCGCCGGTGCCGCTGCTTGGCTGCCACGTGGTCGGCGGTGGCCACCACCTCGGCGATGAAGTTGTCCATGTCCACGGCCGAGGCAAGGATGCTGGCCCGGTCGCCGTCGGCGGGATCGTAGTAGGTGTGCGCGGAGATGTAGTCCACGTGCTCGTACGTGTGCTCCAGCACGGTCGCCTCCCAGGAGGCGAACGTCGGCATGCCCCGGCCGGAGCTGCCGCAGGCGACCAGGCTGACCGACGGGTCGATCATCTTCATCGCGCGGGCGGTCTCGGCGGCGAGCCGGCCGTACTCGTCGGCGGTCTTGTGGCCGACCTGCCACGGGCCGTCCAGCTCGTTGCCGAGGCACCACAGCTTCACCCCGTACGGCTCCTTCGCGCCGTGGGAGCGGCGCAGGTCCGACAGCCGGGTGCCGCCGGGGTGGTTGGCGTACTCCAGCAGGTCACAGGCCTCCTGCACGCCCCGGGTGCCGAGGTTGACGGCCATCATCGGCTCGACCCCGGCCGTCGCCGCCCAGGTCATGAACTCGTCGAGGCCGAAGGCGTTGGTCTCGATCGTCTTCCAGGCCAGGTCGAGCCGGCGGGGCCGGTCGGCGGCCGGGCCGACACCGTCCTCCCAGCGGTAGCCGGAGACGAAGTTCCCGCCGGGGTAGCGCACCACGGAGACGCCCAGCTCCAGGGTCAGCTCCAGCACGTCGCCGCGCAGGCCGAGCGGGTCGGCGCTGCGGTGGCCCGGCTCGTAGACCCCGCCGTACACGCAGCGCCCCAGGTGCTCGACGAAGGAGCCGAAGATCCGGCGGTCGGCCGGCCCGATCGCGAAGGCCGGGTCGATGGTCAGCTGCGCGGTCACCGGGGAGTCCACCTTTCGTCGCCGTCCCGTTGGTTCTATAGCGTTGTACTCAACGTTGTAAAGAGGTGGGGTGCCGGCAGTACCAGCGGGGAGGCGTCAGTGCGACACAGGCTGAAGGACGTGGCGGAGCGGGCGGGCGTGTCGGTGAAGACCGTCTCCAACGTCGTCAACGGCTACCAGCACGTGCGGCCGGACACCCGGTCCCGGGTCGAGCAGGCCATCGCCGACCTGAACTACCGGCCCAACCTCTCGGCGCGCAACCTGCGCAAGGGGCGTACCGGGGTGATCGCACTGGCCGTGCCGGCGCTGGACGTCCCCCACTTCGCCGAGCTGGCCCGGCACGTGGTCGCCGCCGCTGCCGAGTTGGGCTGGACGGTCCTGATCGACCAGACCGGCGGCGGCCCCGAGCAGGAGCGGAAGGCCGTCGCCGGCATCGGCGACCACCTCGTCGACGGCCTCATCGTCGGCCCGCTGGCGCTCTCCGCCGAGGACCTCGCCGGCCTGGACGGCACCCCGACGGTGCTGCTCGGCGAGCGCGTCGATCACGGCCCCGCCGACCACGTGATGATCGACAACGTGGCCGCCGGCCGCGAGGCCACCGCCCACCTGATCGCCCTCGGCCGCCGCCGGATCGCCGCGATCGGCGCGCAGCGCACCCCCGAGGGGGCCGCCGCCCGGCTCCGCCTCGCCGGCTACACCGCCGCGCTCGCCGAGGCCGGCATCGCCTACGACGAGCGCCTCGTCGTGCCCGCGCCGGCCTGGCGCCGCGCGGACGGCGCGGCCGCCATGCGCGACCTGCTCACCTCGGGGGTACGCCCCGACGCCGTCTTCTGCTTCACCGACACCCTCGCCCTCGGAGCCCTACGGGCGCTGCACGAGGCCGGCCTGCGGGTCCCCGGCGACGTGGCGATCGTCGGGTTCGACGACATCGAGGACGGCCGCTTCTCCATCCCCACCCTCACCACCGTCGCCCCCGACAAGGAACGCATCGCGGGGCTGGCCGTCGAACTCCTCGCCGACCGCGTCAACGGCGACCGCCACACCCCACAGAGGGACGTCTCGGCCCCCTACCGCCTGACCCCCCGCGAAAGCACCGCCCCGGATGCCCGCTGACGCCGCTTCCGCCTCAGCTGAAGAAGCGGGACAGGTGGGCCGGGGTGGGTGCCGGGGCGTCCGCCGGCAGGGGGGTGAGGTCGGCGAAGATGCTGGCGCCGTCGCAGCCGACGTGCAGGGGATACCAGCGCGGGCTGCCCGGCGGGCGTTGCAGGCAGATCCCCTTGAACGTCTGCACGTCCAGCAGCCGCACGTGGGTAGGGTCGGCCACCGCGTTCACGTGCCGCCACCAGGGGCTCATCACGTGCAGCACCCCGCCCGGCCGCAGCACCCGGTGGCACTCGTCCACCAGCGGCAGGAAGTCGATCAGGTGCTCCAGGATGTGCACCGCGAACAGCACGTCCACCGAGTCGTCGGCCAGCGGCAGCGACCCGGACAGGTCGGCCACCGCGTCCACCCCGGGGGCGGGGAAGATGTCCAGCCCCAGGTTCTGCGGATACTGCTTGGTGCCGCCGCAGCCCAGGTCCACCACGACCGGGTCACGGCCGGCGACCCGCACCCGGCCCCAGACGCCGAACACCCCGGCGAGCCGGCCGACCAGGTCCCGGACCAGGCGCAACTGCGCGGCGTCGTCGACCTCGCCGGTCAGGTGCGCCACCCCCCGGTCGAAGCGCACCCGCACCGCCAGGTCACGCAGCCGCCCGTCGTGGGCCGCCTGATCCGCCCACGCCTCGGCGAGGAACTCGTCGACCGCCCGCAGCCGTTCGGCCGAGGGCGGGGTCAGGGCCGTCGCGACCATGGGCCACCTCCGGTGCGCCCGTACCCGGCTGGGCGGGCGCTACACCCCGGCCGGGCAAGGTCCCCCGAAGGAGGCCGGGCCGTCAGTGCTCGGTGACCCGCCCGGCGTCCACCCGCACCCGGCGGTTGACGGCCACCGCGTCCAGCATCCGCCGGTCGTGCGTCACCAGCAGCAGCGTCCCCGGGTAGCCGGCCAGCGCCGACTCCAACTGCTCGATGGCCGCCAGGTCCAGGTGGTTCGTCGGCTCGTCGAGCACCAGCAGGTTCACGCCGCGCCCCTGCAACAGCGCCAGCGCCGCCCGGGTCCGCTCGCCCGGCGACAGCGACGCCGCCGTACGCAGCACGTGCTCGGCGCGCAGGCCGAACTTGGCCAGCAGCGTCCGCGCGTCCGCCGGCGACAGCTCCGGTACGGCCAGCCGGAACGCGTCCAGCAGCGGCTGCTCGCCGAGGAACAGCCCCCGGGCCTGGTCGACCTCGCCGACCACCACCCCCGGGCCCAGCGAGGCGTGGCCGGCGTCCAGCGGCAGCCGGCCCAGCAGCGCGCCGAGCAGGGTGGTCTTGCCGGACCCGTTCGCCCCGGTGATCGCCACCCGGTCGGCCCAGTCGATCTGGAGGGTCACCGGGCCGAGGGTGAAGCTTCCCCGGCGTACCACGGCATCGCGCAGCGCGGCCACGACGGCGCCGGCGCGGGGCGCGGCGGCGATCTCCATCCGCAGTTCCCACTCCTTGCGCGGCTCCTCGACCACCTCCAGCCGCTCGATCAGCCGGTCCGTCTGCCGGGCCTTCGCCGCCTGCTTCTCCGACGTCTCGCCCCGGTGGTGCTTCACGTGCTTGTCCGGGTCGGTGGCCTTGCGGCGGGCATTGCGCACGCCCTTCTCCATCCACGCCCGCTGGGTGCGGGCGCGCGCCTCCAGCCCGTCCCGGGTGTCGGCGTACTCCTCGTACTCGGCGCGGGCGTGCCGGCGGGCCACCTCCCGCTCCTCCAGGTACGCCGCGTAGCCGCCGCCGTAGTGCCGGATCAGCTGTTGGTGCAGGTCCAGCTCCAGCACCCGGGTCACCGTGCGGGTGAGGAACTCCCGGTCGTGGCTGACCAGCACCGTCCCGGCGCGCAGCCCGGTGACGAACCCCTCCAGCCGGTCCAGCCCGGCCAGGTCCAGGTCGTTGGTGGGCTCGTCGAGCAGGAACACGTCGTAGCGGCTGAGCAGCAGCGAGGCCAGCCCGGCCCGGGCCGCCTGGCCGCCGGACAGCGCCGTCATCGCATGGTCCAGGTCGACGGTGAGCCCCAGCTCGGCGGCCACCTGTTCGGCCCGTTCCTCCAGGTCCGCCCCGCCCAGGCCCAGCCAGCGCTCCAGCGCCTCGGCGTACTCGTCGTCGGACCCGGCCACCCCGGCGGTCAGCGCCTCGGTCGCCGCGTCCAGGGCCGCCTGGGCCGCCGTCACCCCCGTCCGGCGGGCCAGGAAGTCCCGCACCGTCTCTCCGGGTCGCCGCTCCGGCTCCTGCGGCAGGTGCCCCACGGTCGCGGTGGGCGGGCTCAGCGTGACGCTGCCGGCCTCGACGGGCAGCAACCCGGCGAGGGTACGCAGCAGCGTCGACTTGCCCGCCCCGTTCACCCCGACCAGGCCGATCACGTCGCCCGGGGCGACCACCAGGTCCAGCCCCGAGAAGAGCAGCCGCTCCCCGTGCCCGGCCGCGAGATCCTTGACCACCAAAGTCGCGCTCATCAGGAGCCGAGCCTATCGACCGCGTCGATCGGATAAGGAAGGGCACCTTGTTAACGCTTTTTGTATAGGAAGGGCCCCTTCCTGACACCTCGCCCGGGTGCAACTTCCTGTGGCGGAACACTCGCGGTCCGGCCGGTGTTGTGCCAGCGTCGGATCAGGTGCCGGCGAGCGAGACGAGGAGGTGGGTCGATGGACCTTCTGGCGGAGTACCGACGGGCGACGATGTTCTTCGAGATGGGTGACGCGTCCGGGGCGGTTCGGCTGCTGGAGCCGATCGTCGAGGCCGAGCCCGGCAACTCCGCGGTGCGGCAGCTGCTGGCCCGCGCCTACTTCCAGACGGCGCAGCTCAACCGCGCCGAGGAGCAGCTGCGCCAGCTGGTCGAGAAGGACCCGAGCGACCACTACGCGCACCACGTGCTGGGCCGGACGCTGGAGCGGCTGAACCGCCCGGCGGACGCGTTGCGGCACCTGCGCATCGCCGCCGCGATGTACTCGACGAACACCGACTACACGACCGCGCTGCGCCGGGTGGAGAGCCGGGTCGGTGGCGGCCACTGACGCACCGCGTCAGGGGGAGGATTCACCCCTCTCCCTGACGCGGGCCCCGCTTCGTCCAGGCCAGGAACCTTTCGAACAACTCCGCCGGGGGCGGGACGGCGTTCGGGTTGAGTTTGACCAGGTCACCGGTGGCGTCGAACAGCATTCCGGCCATGAACACAGATAGCCCCACCCGATCCCGCCGGTAGTCCATCGTCAGCAGCAGCCGGGCGGGCTGACAGGGCCAGGGGGCTGCGCACACCCGGCACAGCCACAGGGGCCGCATCGGAACGTGGGGTCGGACGACCCTGCCCTGGCTGTCATGCACAGGGGAAATCTTCGGCGGGCTCATGGTGCCAGGGTCGTGGCTACGCCACCCCCTAGTCAAGGCCCTAGTAGGGTGTCGCCCAACTAGGGCCTTCCCCAGTGGGGACGTGTCTAGCCTCCCGTGTATGGGCCGGAATCTCATGGGTGCGTACGAGATTCGGATGAGGCTGGGCGTTAGCAGGCAGCGCGTCGAACAGTTGATGAAGCGTGCCGACTGGCCGCAGCCCTACGAGACGCTCGCCACCGGCCGGATCTGGCGTACCGAGGACATCGAGGCCTGGATCCGCGAGCACCGGCCGAACCTGGACGACGAAGCCTGAGCGTCCGCTGTGCCGCGGGCCTAGGCCTACCATGGGCTGCCATGGGAGTCGCGCAGGTAGTGGAGGCGGGATGAAGCTCAAGCTGGACCTGCACGAGATCTTCAACAAGGGGCACGACATCGACCGCGCGCTACGCGGGATCATAGACGAGGCGGTGGCGAAGAAGGCCACCCTCGTCGAGATCATCCCCGGCAAGGGCTCCGGCCAGCTCAAGAAGCGGGTGCTGCGGTTCCTCGACCAGAAGGACGTCAAGCAGCTCTACCACCGGGTGGAGAAGGACTCGAAGAACTTCGGCCGACTCTTCATCCACTTCCGCTGGAAGTAGTGCCAAAGTGCCCTCGACCTGCACTTCCGGGCGCTCGTAGGGCCGCTGTAGAGGATCATGCCGTCTCTGGGGCGTCATAGTTGTCGCCGGCCTGGCTTCTGGCTGGACGACGGTCATGCACACACACTGGCCACCAGAACAGCCCCTGCCCCTCCAGACAGCTTTACGCAGCCAGCAGGCCGAGGGTCGACTGCCAAACGATCGATGGCGGAACCGATGCGGACTTGAACTGAGGAATCAAGCTTTGCCAGTTCGCGGGGTTGCGGAGTTCGTGAGCTCCACCTTCCATGTCACAGGCCGAGCTCCCGCTTGACCGCGTTCCACGGTTGGGGCGACTCGCCATCACGCATCGCCGCCAGTGCATCCGCGCAAGCCTGGGCGTCTTCCTCGTTGATTGCTCGCTCCATGAGCTCGTCAAGCTGAGCAAGCTGCTCACGTGCCTGAACCCTCAGGGCCTGCGTCCGGTTCGGGTTCCTGGCGACCGACTCCAGGTACTGCCTGATCGTTTCCAGGTCGTGAGAATCCAGCGATGTCGGTGGCCCCATCGCTGCCACGCGCTGCCCGTGACGAGTCAGGTATACAACGTTGCCTTCCTCGGCCGCCTCGACAGCCTCAGGCGGCGGGCCGGCATGAGGTGGCACCTCATACTCATATGCGTGCGCGGCGGTCATGGGTCATGGTAGCGCTGGATGGGGCCCGAAGCTGGGCAGCCGAGCTAGGCGGTGACGGCGAAAGTCTGGCAGTTGGCACTAGACCTCGATGCCGCTGGAAGTAGCGGGCTGCCAGCCACCCGGTCATGGCCAGCGGACGCATCCCAGAGCCCTCTACAGCGGGTACGTGCGGGCCACCGCCAGCATCTCCGAGCTGTGCGAGCCGACCACCCCGACGCCCGCCGGGCGGGGGCGGAACCCGGGAACGGCGTCCAGCCCGTCGCTGGCGTCCATCACCCGCAGCGACGTCGGGCCGGAGCCGGCCGCCACCACGAGGGTGACCTCGATCCCCTCCGGCGGCGGGGCGTGGAACACGATCCCGAAGCCCCAGGGGTCGCCGGTGGCCCGTCCGCCGGGGACCACCCGCCCGGCCACCACCGCCGACTCAACCTCCGTCGCGCCGTCGACGTGCAGGGTGAGCAGCCGCACCGGCCGCTGCGGGGTGATCCGTACCCGCACGGTCCGCTGCTCAACCGACCCCGATCCCGAGGACTTGCTGTCGGCGAGGACCTCCAGCTTCGGCGCGGGCAGGTTCGCCGCCTGCGCCGGCCCGGCCCGCAGCTCGGTGTCGCCGAGCCCGGGGAAGTCGGCTACCGGCGTCACCCCGTCGACGAACTTCGCCGTCCACGGCTGGGGGTCGGTCTCGTGGCTGAGCCAGCGGGCCTGCCCGGTGCCGGCGTCGAGGGCGTACATCAGGTGGGTGGGCACGGGGTGGGCGGCGTCGAAGCGGTCGACGGCGAGCCCGACCCCGGCGAACACCGCCGCCGCGAGCCCGGCGGCGACGGCCGGGAGCGCGCCGGCCCGGCGGGCGCGGGCGGCGACCAGGCCGCGCTGCCCGCCGGCCTCGGGGTGCAGCAGGTCCACGACCGGCAGCGCGGCCAGCCCGAGCAGCACCGCGAACAGCGCGGCGACACCGCCCATCGCCATGCCGAGCGCCGGGAAGAGCAGGACGACGGTCGGCAGCAGGATCACCACGGCCACCGCGCCGGCCACGGTCGCCGCGACCACCGGCCACGGGCCGTCGACCCGGGCTGCCAGCGCGATCAGCCCGGCCGCCGCGCCGGCCAGGGCGGGCAGGGTCGTCAGGTACGCCCCGCCGGGCACCAGCACCGCCAGCACGATGCCGAGTACGGCCAGCCAGCCCAGCCCGCCGATCGCGAGGGCGGCGGGGCCGACCCGGCGGCGGGTCAGCGCGTACCAGGTGAACAGGGTCGCGGCGGCGAGCGCCACCACGGCGAGCCGGTACCAGGTGGGCCGGTACGGGTCGAGCAACTCGGCGTAGCCGGGCCGGACGGCGGTGACGCCCGCCCAGAGCAGCTGCGCGCCCAGCGGGGCGACGACGATCGGCACCAGGCCCAGCGCGAAGCCGGCGGCCAGCCGCCCGTACGTGGTCCGGCCGCGCCGCCGGGCGAGCCAGCCGAGCGCGAGCACGGCCACCAGGGCGGCCACGGCCAGCGGCAGGACCAGCCAACCGGGGTAGCGGGCCAGCCCGCCGGGGACCGGGAAGTACGTGGCGTCGTGCCCGGCGTCGAGGGCCTTGAGGTCGGCGCGGCCGAACTCGCGGGCCAGGCCGAGCGCGTTGTCGCCGTGCTGCTGGAGGCTGGCCCGGTCCATCGCGGCGGGGGTGTCCAGCGGCGTGTGGTAGATCGCCCCGCCGTCGATGTACGCGGAGTTGAGCCCGACGAAGCCGGCCCGGTCGAGGAACGCGGTGAAGTCGGTGTCGTTGGGCAGCGCCCGGTAGATCTCCACGGCGAAGGAGGTGCCGACGGGGTGCGGGGCGGCCCGGCCGAACACGTCGACGAGCTTCGCGTTGTCCCGGGACGTCTCGAACATGATGACGGGGCCCGTGGAGCCGCGCGCCTCCAGGTTGAGCACGACCCCGCCGTCGGCGGCGAGCGGATGGTCGCTGGCGAACGCGGACGCCCCGCAGAGGCACGCCTCCTCGGCGTCGGTGAGCACGAACACGACGTCGTTGCGGGGCCGGGGGCCGGCGGCCAGCGCGCGGGCCACCTCCAGGATGGTGGAGGTGCCGGCGGCGTCGTCGTTGCCGCCGGGGCCGGACTGCACCGAGTCGTAGTGGGCGACCAGGAACACCTTGCCGGTCGGGTCGGTGCCGGGCAGCCGGGCGACGACGTTGCGTACCCGGGCCAGGGTCGCTCCGGCGGCGGCCCCGCTGAGCTGGCCGGCCTCCCGGGCGACGGTGTCCTGCACCGTGGTCTCCAGGCCGAGGCCGCGCAGCACGCTCTCCAGGTGGGCGCGGACCTGGTCGTTGGCCGGGCTGCCGGCGGGGTGCGGCCGGGCCGCGATCGTCTCCACGTTCCGGTACGCCCGGGCGGCGCTGAACTCGTCGGCGGGGGCGTCGGCGGGGCGCGGGGCGGGGGTTTCCAGGTCGTACGCGACGGTGCCGCCGACGGCGAGCAGGGCGGCGAGCGCGGCGAGGGCGGCGAGCGGGCGGCGGCGGGGCCGGGCCAGCGCCCGGTCGGCGGCGCGGGTGGGGGGCGGTGCGCCCACGGGGACTCCTCGGGGGTGGGGCGGGGCGGGCCCCGACGCCAGGGTGGGGCCAGGGTGGGCACCATCCTGCACCGCCGGGGCCCGCAGCGGGACTCCCCAGGGGGTGGGGAGGGCTCCCCGGGGGGCAGGCGGGACTCCACCGCGGGGCACTTGTCCCCTTTGTCCGCCGCAGGGTCGTGACCGGTGGCGTCCCGCCCGTGCCAGACCCGTCGTGTTGTGTGGGAGCGTTGTCTAATACAGGATCAGCAGGGCACTCGGAAGGAGCGCGACATCGCCAGCGATCTCCCGCGTCCCGGTGCGGTGACCCGGCTGCCTCGGGGGGCCGGCCCTGCCGGTTCCTCCGTCGTGCCCCGGGCGTTCCCGGTCGGGGGCGGTCTGGGGCACCACCCGGTGCTGCCGCCCGGTGAGCGGCTGCGGGTGCTGCTGGTCGAGGACGACGAGGGCGACGCCTTCCTGGTCGGCGAGCTGCTCGCCGAGACCAACTCGATGATCGACCTGCTGGTCGCCACCAGCCTGAGCGAGGCCCGGCGGCGGGTGGTGGGCGTCGACTGCGTCCTGCTCGACCTGGGCCTGCCCGACGCGCAGGGGCTGGACGGGCTACGTCAGGTGCTGGAGATGTCCAGCGGCGCGGCGGTCTGCGTGCTGACCGGGCGCTCCGACGAGCACCTGGGCATCGTCGCGGTCGCCGAGGGCGCGCAGGACTACCTGGTCAAGGGCCAGGTCGACGGCGTGCTGCTGACCCGGGCGCTGCGCTACGCGGTGGAGCGCAAGCGGGCCGACGTCAACGCGCGGCGGCTGCGCGAGGTGGAGCTGCGCCAGGCCGAGTCGGCCCGGCTGGAACGCGGCCTGCTGCCCCAGCCGCTGATGTCGACCGACCAGGTCGCGGTGCACACCTTCTATCGGCCCGGCCGGCACGCGGCGCTGATCGGCGGCGACTTCTACGACGTGGTGCAGACCCGCCCCGACCGGGTCGACCTGATCGTCGGCGACGTCTGCGGGCACGGCGTGGACGAGGCGGCGCTCGGGGTGGAGCTGCGGGTGGCCTGGCGGGCGCTGGTGCTGGCCGGGGTGCCCGACGACGAGGTGCTGCCGGCCCTGGAGCAGGTGCTGATGAGCGAGCGCCGGCTCCAGGAGATCTTCGCCACCGTGGCCACCGCCCGGCTCGACCTGGCCGGCAACGCCGCCACGGTGCGCCTTGCGGGGCATCCGCCGCCGCTGCTGCTGTCCGGCGGTAAGGTCGCGCCCGTGCCGGCGCCGGGCGGCCTGCTGCTGGGCGTCCGCCCCCGCCGGCCCGTGGCCTTCGACCTGGAGTTCGACGTCGATGACTGGTCCCTGTTGATGTACACCGACGGCCTGATCGAGGGGCGCGTCGGCGACGGCGACGAACGGCTCGACGTCCCCGGCCTCACCGGGCTGCTCGGCGACCGGGACAATCTGGCCGTGCCGCTGGCCGAGCTGCCGGCGTGGCTGGTCGGGCGGGCCGAGCAGCTCAACGGGGGCCCGCTCGCCGACGACGTCGCCATGCTCCTGGTCACCCGGGGCGGTGGCCGGTGACGGCACGGACCGCCGGCTGGACCCTGCGCCGCCGGGTCGTCGCGCTGCTCACCGTCGTGGGCGTGCTGCTGGGCGCGTCGGTGGCGGTCGAGATCGCCGTGGCCGCCAAGAACCGCGACTACACGCACTCGGTGCTCGACCGCACGGGCCCGCTGCGCGCCCAGTCGCAGGAGCTGCTGAGCGTGCTGGTCGACCAGGAGACCGCGATCCGGGGGTACGCGCTGACCGGCGACCGCCGCGACCTCGAACCGTACGTGCAGGGCGGCGAGCGCGAGCAGCAGCTCTACCGGGGCATGCGCGACCTGATCGGCCCCCATCCGGAGCTGGCCCGCCAGCTCGACACGGTCGAGGCGGAGGCGGCGCGGTGGCGCAGCACGGTCGCCGAGCCGGTGATCCGGACCACCGAGGAGCAGGGCACCGCCGCCGGGCGGGCGCTGATCACGGAGGACTCCCGGCAGCGCTTCGACGTCATCCGCAACTCGGTGAGCCAGCTCCAGGAGGGCATCCTCGCCGAGCGTGAGAGGGGCGCCGACAGCATCTACCGCACGAGCAGCATGCTGGTGCTGCTGCTGATCGGGGCGGCGCTGGTGGTGGCGGTGGCCGGCGCGGTGCTGCTGATCTCGCTGGAGCGGATGGTGGTCCGGCCGCTGACGGGCCTTGCCGAGCAGATCCGCGAGGTGGTCAAGGGCGACTTCCAGCACCGCATCGCCGGGTCCGGCCCGCCGGAGTTCCTGCGGCTCGCCGACGACGTGGACGCGATGCGCCAGAAGATCGCCGAGGACCTGGCCGAGGTCCGCCAGGCCCGGGAGCGCATCGAGTGGGTCAACAGCCAGCTCCAGAAGCAGGCCGAGGAGCTGGTCCGCTCAAACCGGGACCTGGAGCAGTTCGCGTACGTCGCCTCGCACGACCTGCAGGAGCCGCTGCGCAAGGTGGCCAGCTTCTGCCAGCTCCTCCAGCGCCGGTACGCGGGGCAGCTCGACGAGCGCGCCGACCAGTACATCGCGTTCGCCGTGGACGGCGCGCAGCGGATGCAGCGGCTCATCAACGACCTGCTGGCGTTCTCCCGGATCGGCCGGCTCACCACCGGTTTCACGGAGGTCGACCTCAACAAGGTGATGGGCGACGTGGCGGGGCAGACCGAGGCCGCCCGGCAGTACGCCGACGGCGAGCTGACCTGGGACGATCTGCCGACGATCCGCGGCGAGGAGCCGCTGCTGACCAACCTGTTGGCCAATCTGGTCAGCAACTCGATCAAGTTCCGCCGCCCGGACGCGCCGCCGAAGGTGCACGTCTGGGCGCGGCTGGTGGGCGACGAGTGGGAGATCAGCTGCCAGGACAACGGCATCGGGATCGAGCCGGAGTTCGCGGACAAGATCTTCGTGATCTTCCAGCGGCTGCACTCCAAGGACGCGTACCCGGGCACCGGCATCGGGCTGGCGATCGTGAAGAAGATCGTCGAATACCACGGCGGCCGGGTCTGGGTGGACACCGACACGGCCGAGGGCACCGCGATCCGGTTCACCCTCCCGGCGTTGCCCGAGGACGTGGCGGCTGCGGCGCGGGCCGCCGAGCAACCGGCCGCCGGCGAGGCTGCGGGCGGCGAGGCTGTGTACGGCGAGGCGGCGGCCGACGGGCCGGCGACCGGCGAGGCGACGGCAGCGGGCGAGGCGGCAGCGGCCGGCGGGACCCCGGACAGCGACGGCACGAAGGAGGCGGTGGGATGACCGCGCCCGAGGACGGCAAGAGCCCGATCGAGGTCCTGCTGGTCGAGGACGACCCGGGCGACGTGCTGATGACCCAGGAGGCGTTCGAGGAGCACAAGCTCCGCAACCGGTTGACCGTCGTCTCCGACGGCGCGGAGGCTTTGGCCTACCTGCGCCGGGAGGGCAGGTACGCGGACGCGGTGACGCCGGACCTGGTCCTGCTCGACCTGAACCTGCCCCGCCGGGACGGCCGGGAGGTGCTGGAGGAGATAAAGCAGGACGAGCAGCTCTGCCGCATCCCGGTGGTGGTGCTGACCACCTCCCAGGCCGACGAGGACATCCTGCGCAGCTACCAGCTGCACGCGAACGCGTACGTCACGAAGCCGGTCGACCTCGAGCGGTTCATCGCGGTGGTCCGGGAGATCGACGAGTTCTTCGTCAGCGTGGTGAAGTTGCCGCCGCGTGGCTGACCTCACCGACACCCTGGCCGACGACGTCGCCGAGCTGCTGCACCGCGCGGCGGCGGACGTCGTGCTGCCCCTGTTCCAGCGGCTGGACGACGCCGACGTGACGGAGAAGGCCCCCGGCGAGCTGGTCACGGTCGCCGACCAGCGGGCCGAGGAGCTGATCAGCGCCGGGCTGCTCCGGCTGCGCCCCGGCTCCGTGGTGGTCGGCGAGGAGGCCGTCGCCGACGATCCGGCCCTGCTCGGCCACCTGCGCGGCGGCGGGTACGACGGCGGCGGGCACCTGCGCGGCGGCCGAGACGGCGGCGGGGACGTCTGGCTGGTCGACCCGGTCGACGGCACCGCCAACTTCGCCGCCGGGAAGCGCCCGTTCGCCCTGATGGTGGCGCTGCTGACCGGCGGGGAACAGGTCGGCGCGTGGGTGCTCGACCCGCTCGCCGGGACGCTCGCCATCGCCCGCGCGGGCGCCGGGACGACCGTGAACGGCGAGCCGGTGCGCGCCGCCGACGGGGTGCCACCGCTCGGCGCGCTGCGCGGCACCGCGATGACCCAGTTCCTGCCGCCGAAGCTGCGGCGGCGCGCCGAGGCCGGCGGGGAGCGCATCGGCGAGCTGCTGCCCGGCCAGCACTGCGCCGGTCGGGAATACCTGGACGTGCTCGTCGGCACCCAGGAGTTCGTGCTCTTCTGGCGTACCCTGCCGTGGGACCACGCCCCCGGGGCGCTGCTGGTCCGCGAGGCGGGCGGCGTGGCCCGCCGGTTCGACGGCAGCGACTATCACCCCGCCGACGACGCGCCAGGGCTGCTGGTCGCCGTGAACGAGCGGGTGTGGGCCGAGGCCCGCGAGGCGCTGATCCTCGGCTGACATCCATGGGAGCAACCGGCGGGCCGCTCGCCGCCGCCCGGTCCGGTATCCTGACCGGCGGTCTCCGCCAGCGGGCCGCCGCCCGGCGCCGGCGGGGCCGCCGCGCACCACCGGGAGCCGGTGGTCGAGGGAAGGGACGCCGCCGTGCCCAGGACCAGCCTCATCCGGCGTCGCGGCCGGAGGCCGCTGACCGTGCTGCTCGTCGCCGTGGCGCTGCTGCTCGGCGTCGGCGCCGTGCCCGCCGCTGCCGAACCCAACGAGGGCGGCACGAAGAAGCTCCGCGAGGCGCTGGAGTCCGCTGCGAAGGGGCACATCGAGGCCAAGGCGAAGCTGGACAACTCCAAGCGCCGGCAGCAGTTGCTCACCACCCAGCTCAAGACCGTCGAGTCCCGGCTGGCGGGGCTGACCGCGCAGGTCGGCGAGGTGGCCGCGCAGTCGTACCGGCTGGGGCGGATGACCGCGCCGGCGCTGCTCATCCAGTCGGTCTCCCCGGAGGCGTTCCTGCAACGCGCCGGCGAGCTGGACGTGATGGCCCAGCGGGACAGCCGCCGGCTGCGCGAGATGATCGAGACCCGGGAGGAGGCGAACCGGGCGAAGGTCGCCATTGACGCCGAGGTCCGGGAGCAGCAGAAGCAGCTCGCGGCGCTGGCCAAGAAGAAGCGGGAGGCCGAGAGCGCCCTCGCGGCGGTCAGCTCCGGCAGCGGCTCCGGGTTCGGTGGCGGCTCCGCCTCGGCCAAGCCGGCCCCGCGCAACTCCGACGGCAGCTGGCCGTCCGAGTCCTGCTCGGTCAACGACCCGACCACCTCCGGCTGCATCACCCCGCGCACCCTGCACGCCCTCCAGCAGGCCAAGGCCGCGGGCTACAAGCGGTACGTCTCCTGCTACCGCAGCGGCGGCAGCGGCGAGCACCCCAAGGGGCGGGCCTGCGACTTCTCCGCCGCCACCAGCGGCTTCAAGGACGAGACGGCCACGGGCGGGGACAAGGCGTACGGCGACAGCCTGGCCAACTACTTCAAGAACAACGCCAGCCGGCTCGGGGTGCTCTACGTGATCTGGTACCGGCAGATCTGGATGCCGAACACCGGGTGGCGGGCGTACAGCGGCAGCGGCAGCCCCGCCGCCGACCACACGAACCATGTTCATCTCTCGATGTACTGACCCGGGGGGCCAGCTTCGCTGCGTACCATCGCGACGGTGAGCAGCTCATCGTCGCCCGCCGCCGTGGCGCAGGCGCGGCCCGCGCCGCCCCCCGCCCGCGCCCTGCCGGGCGGTCTCGCCGCGTTCCTGGTCTTCTTCTCCAGCGGGGCGGTGCTCGTGCTGGAGACCGTGTCGCTGCGCCTCGTCGGCCCGTACGTCGGGGTCACCCTTGAGGTGACCAGCTCGGTCATCGGCATCGCGCTCGGCGCGATCGCGTACGGGGCGTGGACCGGCGGCTGGCTGGCCGACCGGCGGGACCCGCGCGCCCTGATCGCCCCGGCGCTGGTGCTGGCCGGCATCGCCACCGCCGTCACCCTCCCCGTCGTCCGGTACGCGGGCGAGGTGCTGCGCGGCGGGGCGGCCAGCGCCGTGCTGCTGCTCACCGCGCTCGCCGTGTTCGTGCCGGCGGCGCTGCTCGCGGCGGTCACCCCGCTCGTGGTGAAGCTCCAACTCGCCGATCTGCGCCGCACCGGGCAGGTCGTCGGCCGGCTCTCCGGCATCGGCACGCTGGGCGGCATCACGGCGACCCTGCTGACCGGCTTCGTGCTCGTCGCCGCCCTGCCCAGCAGCCTCATCCTGTTGGCCCTCGCCGTGCTGCTCGGCGGCACCGGGCTGGGGCTTGGCGCGTACCTGCACCGGCAGGGGCGCGTGGGGCTGCCCGGTCCGGGCGGGGGCCGGACGGGGCTGCCCGGTCCGGGCCGGACGAAGGCCGTCCTCGCGGTGCTCGGGCTGGCCGGGGCGGGGCTCACCACGGTCGCCCCGAACCCGTGCGACGTGGAGACGGCATACCACTGCGCGTCGGTGGAGACCGACCCCGCCCGGCCGTCGGGGCGGACGCTGCTGCTCAACTCCGCCCAGCACTCGTACGTCGACCTGGCCGACCCCACCCACCTGGAGTACGCGTACACCCAGTGGATCGGCGCGGCGGCCGACGTGGCCGCCCCCGCCGGGCGGCGGCTGGACGCCCTGCACCTGGGCGGCGGCGGGTTCACCGTGCCGGGTTACCTGACCGCCACCCGGCCGGGCACCGACAACGCGGTCTTCGAGATCGACGGCGGCCTCGTCGAGCTGGACCGCCGCGAGCTGGGCGTGCGCACCGGCCCCGGCCTGCGGGCCGAGGTCGGCGACGCCCGGGTGCTGCTCGGCGCGGAGGCCGCCGACAGCCGGGACCTGGTGGTCGGGGACGCGTTCGGGCACCTCGTGGTGCCGTGGCACCTGGCCACCCGGGAGATGGCCGTCGAGATCAACCGGGTGCTGCGTCCGGGCGGGATCTACGTGCAGAACGTCATCGACTACCCGCCCGGCCGGTTCGTCCGCAGCGAGGTGGCCACCGTCGCCGCCGCGTTCCGGCACGTCGCGCTGGTCGCCCCGCCCGACGCGGTCGCCGGCCGGACCGGCGCGAACTTCCTCGTCGTCGCCTCCGACGCGCCGCTGCCGCTGGCCCCGCTCGCGCAGCGGATCAACGCCCTGCCCGAGGCGGCGATCGTGCTCTCCGGCGACGTGCTGACCTCCTTCGTCGGGGACGCGCTGGTGCTCACCGACGACTACGCCCCCGTGGACCAACTGCTCGCGACCGCCTGATCGGGTGAAACCCTGACCGAATCCGACCCTCGGGGGTTAGGACGGCGAAGGTCGGGCAACACCTCCGACCATGGGTGGAGCGGTCCGTAACGGCGCGCAGCTGCTCGGCGAGCGCTACCGGCTCGTCGAGCAGCTCGGCGCGGGCGGCATGTCCGTCGTGTGGCGCGGCTACGACGAGGTGCTGGGCCGACAGGTCGCGGTGAAGGTGCTCGCCTCCCGGCTGGCCAGCGACCGGGCGTTCCGGCACCGGCTCCGCGCCGAGGCCCAGGCCGCCGCCCGGCTCTGCCACCCCAACATCACCAACGTGTACGACTACGGCGAGTCCGAGCAGGGCGGGCTCACCGTCCCGTACGTCGTCATGGAGCTGGTCGACGGCGGACCGCTCAGCGCCCGGCTCGGCCGGGACGGGACGCTGCCCTGGCGGGAGGCCGTGACCATCGGCGTGGAGGTCACCTCGGCGCTGGCCACCGCGCACGCCAGGGGGGTGGTGCACCGCGACGTGACCCCGGGCAACGTCATGCTCACCTCCACCGGCGTGAAGGTCGTCGACTTCGGCATTTCGGCGCTGGCCGGGGAGAGCGAGAAGGGCGCGGAGGGCACGCTGCTCGGCACCCCCGCCTACCTGGCCCCGGAGCGGCTGGACAACGGCCAGGTCTCCCCGGCCACCGACGTGTACGCCCTCGGCCTGCTGCTGTACCGGATGCTCACCGGCCGGCTGCCCTGGGAGGCGAGCACCACCACCCAGCTGCTGCGCGCCCACATGTACGCCGAGCCCGAGCCGATGCCCGACGTGCCGGGGCTGCCCGCCGGGGTGGCCGAGCTGGTGCGCCGTTGCCTGGCCAAGCGCCCCGATGACCGCCCGGCCACCGCCGAGGTCGCCCGCACCCTCGCCGGGGCGGCCGGGATGCTCGCCACGGTGTCGGTGCCGGCGCCGGCCGCCCCGGGCGCGGGCGACCCGGCACGGCTCGACCCGGCCGTGCTCGCCAACGCCGGCACCACGATCCTGCCCTGGTCGACGGAGACCGGCGCGCTGCCCTTCCCCAGCCGCACCCGCAGCCGGCGGGCGGTGGCGCGGCGGCGTCGGGTCGAGGCGGGGGTGGCGGCGGCCGGCCTGGTCGCGGTGACCGCGACGATGTGGGGGGTGACGTCCCGCAGCCCGGCCAGCGGCGGCATCGACCGGCCCACCGAGGCCCGGATGGGGCTGACCGGGCCGCCGCCCTGCGCCGTCGACTACGCGCTGCGCAAGGACTCCGGGAAGGACTTCACCGCCGAGTTGACCCTCACCAACACCTCCGAGCGGGAGCTGCGCGACTGGACGATGAGCTTCGCCTTCCCCGGCCAGCAGACCGTGACGAAGACCGACCCGGCCGTACGCCAGCAGGGCCGCACGGTCGAGGTGCGCCCCGCCGCCGGGCAGCCCGCGCTGGCCCCCGGCACGGCCCGGAAGGTCGCCCTGACCGGCCGGTACACCGGCACGAACCCGCTGCCGTTGGAGTTCCGCCTCGGCGACGCCGAGTGCCTCGTACGCGTCTCCGGCGTCGCCGGGACGGTGTCGACCACCAAGCCGACCACCAAGCCGAGGACCAAGCCGACGAAGGCCCCGGCGAAGCCCACCACGAAGAAGGCCACGGTCGCGAAGGCCGGCTCGTTGGCCGGCAGCGCGGGCGGCGGCAGCGCGGACAACGGCGGTGCGGACAGCGGCGGTGCGGACAGCGGCTCGGGCGGCGGCGCCAAAGCCCAGCCGGACAAGCCCGGCAAGGGTGGCAAGGGCAAGGGAAGATAGCTCAGCTCAGCTCAGTTCGGCGAAGCGCTGCACCTGGGCGATGCTCCCCTCCACGATCAGCACGCTACCCGGGGCGAGGACGGTGCCCGGGTCGGCGTACCGGAACCGCTCGCCGGGCAGCTTCGCCCCGACCACCATCACCCCGTAGCGGTCCGCCGGGGCCAGCTCGCGCAGCGGACGACCGACCAGCGCGTCCGGCACCCGCACCTTGGCGATGGCGAAGTCGTCGCCGAACTCGATGAAGTCCAGCAGCTTGCTGACGATCAGGTGCGCCACCCGCTCCCCGGTCTCCGCCTCCGGGAAGGTCACGTGCTGGGCGCCGACCGAGCCGAGGATCTTCGCGTGCTTCTCCGAGGTGGCCCGCGCCCAGATCTGCGGCACGCCCAGCTCGGCCAGCGCGAGGACGGTCAGCACGCTCGCCTCCACCGACGCGCCGATCGCCACGACCACGCGCGGGAAGTCCGTCACGCCGAGCTGCCGCAGCGCCCCCTCCTCGGTCGCGTCGGCCTGCACGACCCGGTCCAGGTACGGCGACCAGCGCTGCACCCGCTCGCCGTTGCGGTCGATGGCCAGCACCTCGTGGCCGAGCTGGGTCAGCGAGGTGGCCAGGTGGCTGCCGAACCGGCCCAGCCCGATCACCGCGACGCCCCCGTCGTCCCTGTTCCTAGCCGACAATGGGTTGCTCCTCCGGGTAGCGGTACAGCCGTCGTCGGGTGTTCAACGCGATGGCCGACCCGAGGGTGAGCGGCCCGACCCGGCCGACGTACATCAGCACGGTCAGCACGAGCTGGCCCGGCTCGGCGACGGTCGGCGCGACGCCCGTGGACAGGCCGGTGGTGCTGAACGCCGAGGTCACCTCGAACAGCGCCCGGTGGTAGGCCAGCCCCTCCGTGAGCAGCAGCAGCACGACCGTGCCGCCGACCACCAGCGCGACGCTGAGCAGGGCGACGGTCAGGGCCTGCCGCAGGCTCGCCGTGGACACCCGTCGCCGGCCCACCGTGACGTCCGGCTCGCCGCGCAGCTCCGCCCAGATGGCGAAGCCGAGCAGGAAGAACGTGGCGACCTTGATGCCGCCCGCCGTGCTGGCGCTGCCGCCGCCGATGAACATCAGCGCCACCAGCAGCGGGACGCTCTCCTCGTCCAGCCCCGCCGTGTCGAGGGTGGCGAACCCGCCGGTGCGTACCAGTGAGCTCTGGGTGAAGGTGGCCAGCATCTTGCCGGCGACGTCGTACCCGCCGATGGTGCGCGGGTCGGGCCACTCGGCGGCGAGCAGGCCGAGGAAGCCGACGACCAGCAGCACCGCGCTGCCCCACACGGTGAGCTTGGTGGCGATCGCCCAGCGACCAGGGCTCCGCCACTCCCGGGACGCCTCGAACAGCGCGGGGAAGCCCAGCCCGCCGACGATCGCGCCGAACGCGAGCGGCAGGCAGATCCACGGGTCCCGGGCGAACCCGACCAGGCTGTCGGAGAAGAGCGCGAAGCCGCCGTTGTTGAACCCCTGCACGGCGTGGAAGACGCCGTACCAGAGGGCCCGGCCCGGCGGATAGTCGTAGCCGAGCCAGAACCGGCCGGCGAGCACGGCGGTCATCACCAGCTCGCAGCCGACGACGGTCGCCGCGATGCGCAGCAGCAGGCCGCGTACGTCGCCGATGCCGAACTCGGCGGTCTCGGCCTGCACCAGCAGCCGGTTGCGCAGCCCGAGCTGCCGGGCGACCACGAGCACCACCAGGGTCGCGCCGCTGAGGATGCCGAACCCGCCGACCTGGGTCAGCACGGTGATCATCACCAGCCCGAACCCGTTCCAGTATGTCGGGGTGTCGACCACGGACAGGCCGGTGACGGAGACCGCCGAGGTGGCGGTGAAGAGCGCCGTGGTGAACGGGGTGAACCGGTGCTCGCTGGTCGCGGCCGGCAGCATCAACGCGACGGTGCCGAGCAGGATCGCCGCCAGGAAGCCGAACGGCACCAGCCGGACGGGGCGACGGAGAAACCGGTGCACCAGACAATCTTCCGTTCCCGGCCGACCGCCGGTGCCGAAACGGCCATCTGCCCGTCAGTCGACCCCGGTCTGCTGAGCGCGATCCCTCGACGACAGGAGACGGCGTTGCGACGTACCCTTTCCGCACTTGGCCTGGCCGGCGCGCTGCTCGCGGCGGCCGTGGCGGTGCCGGCAGTGGCCGCCTCGGCTGGCCCGGAGACCGCCTCGGACCGGTCCCGGGCCGCCGACCGGCCGCTCGTCATCGGCCACCGGGGCGCGAGCGGCTACCGGCCCGAGCACACCCTGGAGGCCTACCGGCTGGCGATCCGGCAGGGCGCCGACTACATCGAGCCGGACCTGGTCCCGACGAAGGACGGCCAGCTCGTCGCCCGGCACGAGAACGAGATCTCCGGTACGACCGACGTGGCGGCCCACCCCGAGTTCGCCGCCCGCAAGGCCACCAAGACCATCGACGGGGTGCCGGTGACCGGCTGGTTCACCGAGGACTTCACCCTCGCCGAGCTGAGGACGCTGCGGGCCAAGGAGCGGCTGCCCCAGGTGCGGGTCGCCAACACCGCGTTCGACGGCAAGCTCCCGGTGCCCACCCTCCAGGAGGTCATCGACCTGGCCCGCACCGAGAGCAAGGCCCGGGGCCGCACGATCGGCGTGTACCCCGAGACCAAGCACCCCAGCTACTTCGCCTCGATCGGGCTGCCCCTGGAGGAGCGCCTCGTCGCCGTGCTCAAGGCGAACAAGCTCACCCACCGCAACGACCCGGTGATCATCCAGTCGTTCGAGACGGCCAACCTGCGCAAGCTGAACAAGCTGACCGACGTCAAGCTGGCCCAGCTGCTCGACGCGTCGGGCCGTCCCTACGACTTCACCCTCGCCGGTGACCCGCGCACCTACGCCGACCTGGCCACCGCCGCCGGCCTCAAGTGGATCGCCGGGTACGCCGACGGCGTCGGCGCGAACAAGAACCTCGTCGTCCCCCGGGACGCCGCCGGCAAGCTGCTCGCCCCCACCACCCTGATCAGGGACGCCCACCGGCTGAAGCTGGTCGTGCACGCGTGGACGTTCCGGGCCGAGAACCAGTTCCTCCCGGCCGACTTCCGCATCGGCGCCGACCCGAACGCCCGCGGCGACATCACCGCCGAGTACGAGCTGTTCTACGGCCTCGGCCTGGACGGCGTCTTCGCCGACCAGCCGGACACCGCCGTCGCCGCCCGCGCCGGCCTGCCCCGCCACTGACCCACCCACCTGCCCGGGGGGGGGGCCTGGGCGCGGCCCGCCACTGCTGTTCGGGGTGGCGGGCCGCGCTGCGCTGGGCGGGCGTACCGCCCGCCATGTCGGGCAGGTGGGGGTGTCAGCGGGGCCGGATGGGCCCATCTGCCCGACATGGAGTCGATCATCGCGGGCCGGACCCGGGGCTGGGCACGGGGGTGGGCGCACGGGCGGGGCAGCTCCAAAGGTGGCTCGCTGACCTACCGCCCCTGGTCGGAAGGACCTCCGCGCTCGGCGACATAGGCGCCCCGACCGGAGTGCCCGATGATCGGGTTGCAGTCGTGCAGCAGCGGGAGCGCGAGTGGACGGAAGCGGCAGCCTCTGACCGTCGGGCAGCACCGCGACGGGGTGCGGCGTACAGCATCGGGTCTTCTGCGACCGGTTGCTCGACGGCCGGCGGCGGTGGCGGGCGGCGACACACGGGCGGGTTGACCGGTGGGTACGCGGCCCACCGCACGCGCGGGGTGGCCCCACCCCAGCGGGGTGACTGTCCGGGTGGGCCACCCCTTCACCGTTACTTGTGTGTTTCCGCCACATGGCTCGTGGGTGACGTCACTTCTAGCGTGATCCGACACATGACGTTAACTTCCTCCGAGTCCTCACGTGGAGTCGCAATGACGGTCCGGACGACGCGGCGGGTGTTCCTCTCCGCCGCCACGATGATGGCCGCGGCGCTCGCCGCCACGGCCTGCGGCAGCCCGCAGGACACCGCCTCCGGCGGCGGTGACGGTGCCGCCCCGGTCAAGGTCGGCCTGGTCTACTCCCAGTCGGGAGCGCTGGCCAGCTACGGCAAGCAGTACATCGAGGGGTTCCGGGCGGGCCTCGACTTCGCCACCAGGGGCACCGGCAAGGTCGGCGACCGGACCATCGAGGTCACCGAGGTCGACGACGCGGGCGACCCGGCGAAGGCGGTGTCGGCGGCCAAGGACCTGATCGGCAAGGGCACGAAGATCATCGCTGGTTCGACGTCGTCGGGCGTGGCCCTCCAGGTGGCCCCGATCGCCGCCCAGAACAAGGTGCTGTTCATCTCCGGCCCGGCCGCCACCGACGCCGTGACCGGGGCGAACCGGTACACGTTCCGCTCGGGGCGACAGTCCTACCAGGACGTGGTGACCGCGAAGTCGTTCATCGGCGACCCGACCGGCAAGAAGGTCGTCGTGTTCGCCCAGGACGGCGCGTTCGGCGACGCCAACGAGGCCGCCGTGAAGGCCGTCATCGGCGGCGCCGGGGCCACCGTGAGCAGCGTCCGCGCGCCGGCCAGCGCCACCGAGTTCACCCCGTTCGCCAGCCAGATCAAGTCTGCGAAGCCCGACCTGCTCTTCGTCGCCTGGGCGGGCACCACCGCCCCCGCCATGTGGCAGACCCTCGACCAGCAGGGCGTGCTCTCCTCGACCACGGTCGTGACCGGCCTGGACATCCGCGCGTCCTGGCCCACGTTCGGCGCGGCCGGTGCCAAGATCTCCTTCCTGTCGCACTGGTTCGACGGGGCCGCCGACACCGAGGCCGCGAAGGCCGCCAAGGCGAAGATCCCCGGCGGCACCCTCGACCTTTTCCACCCCGACGGCTTCGCCGCCGCGCAGATGGTCGTGCGCGCGGTCGAGCAGGGCGGCGACGACGTGGACAAGATGATCGCCGGTCTGGAGGGCTGGAGCTTCGAGGGCGTCAAGGGCACCATGACGATCCGCGCCGAGGACCACGCCCTGCTCCAGCCGATGTTCCAGGCCAAGCTGGCCGGCAGCGGCAGCGCGTACACGGCGACGGCCCAGAAGAGCCTGACCGGCGACGAGACCGCGCCGCCGGTCGGCCAGATGAAGGGCTGACCCGTGCTCGCCACCCGCGCCCTGACCTGGCGGATCGGTGAGGTAGCCATCGTCGACGGCGTGCACCTCGACCTGGCACCCGGTGAGTTCCTCGGCGTGATCGGGCCGAACGGCGCCGGCAAGACCTCCCTGTTCAACCTGATCACCGGCCTGCGCCCGCCGACCGGGGGCCAGGTGCTGCTGGACGGCGAGGACGTCACCGCCCTCCCGCCGCACCGGCGGGCCCGGCGCGGGCTGGGGCGTACCTTCCAGTCGTCCTCGGTCTTCGGCTCGCTGACCGTGCGGGAGAACGTGCGGCTCGCCGTACAGGCGCACCGGGGTGGCTCGATGAAGCTGTGGCGGCGGGCGGCGGCCGACCGGGGGGTGGCCGCCGCCGCCGACGCGGCGCTCGACCGGGTCGGCCTGCACCACCGGGGTACGGCGCTCGCCGGCACCCTCGCCCACGGCGAGAAGCGCAAGCTGGAGATCGCCCTGCTGCTCGCCGGGGAACCCCGGGTGATGCTGCTCGACGAGCCGATGGCCGGCGTCAGCGCCGAGGACGTGCCCGAACTGGTCGCGGTGATCCGGTCGCTGACCGGCGACAGCGGCCGGGCCGTGCTCATGGTGGAGCACCACATGGACGTGATCCTCGAACTGGCCGACCGGATCGCCGTGATGCACCACGGCGCGCTGCTGGCCTGCGACACCCCGGAGACCGTGATGGCCGACGCCACCGTCCAGGAGGCGTACCTGGGGGAGGCGTTGTGACCGCCGAACCCGTCCTGACCGTCGAGGACCTGTCGGTGCGCATCGCCGGGCTGCACATCCTCCAGGGGGTGTCGTTCACCGTCGCGCCGACCGGCGTGACCGTGCTGCTCGGGCGCAACGGCGTCGGCAAGACCACCACCCTGCGCGCCGTCCTGGGCCTCACGCCCCGGGGCGGCGAGGCGCGCGGCACCGTGCGGATGGGCGGGCGGGACCTGCTCGACCGCCCCACCCACCGGCTGGTCCGCGCCGGGCTCGGCTACGTGCCGGAGGACCGCGACGTGTTCGCCGGGCTCACCGTCGCCGAGAACCTGCGGCTCGCCGAGCGGCGGGGCAGCAATCCGGCGTACGACCGGGTCTTCGCGCTCTTCCCGGAGCTGGACCGGCGCGGACGGCAACGGGCCGGCTCGCTCTCCGGCGGGCAGCAGCAGATGCTCGCCATCGGCCGGGTGCTGCTCAACGACAACCGGCTGCTGCTGGTCGACGAGCCGACCAAGGGGTTGGCGCCGAAGGTGGTGACCGAGGTGGCCGAGGTGCTGGAACGCGTCGCGGAGACGGTGCCGGTGCTGCTGGTCGAGCAGAACCTCGCCGTGGTGCGCCGGCTCGCCGCCGACGCGGTGGTGCTCTCCGCCGGTCGGGTCGCCTGGGCCGGCGGCGCGGGCGAGTTGCTGGGCTCGGCGGAGCTGACCCGCTCCCTGCTCGGCGTGGGCACTCCGGAGGTGCGGGCGTGAACACCATCGTGCTGCTGACGCTGACCGGGCTCGGCCTGGCCGCGCTCTACTTCCTGGTCGCGTCCGGGCTGTCGCTGGTCTTCGGCCTCGCCGACGTGCTCAACTTCGCCCACGGGCTGTTCCTCGGCGTCGGCGCGTACGGGACGTGGTGGGCGGCGGGCAACCTGCCCGGGGCCGGCGGAGAGGGCCTCGGCTTCGTGCTCGCCGTCGCCTTCGGGGTGGCCGCCGGCACGCTCGTCGCGGTGCTCGTCGAGCTGGTGCTGATCCGGCCGCTGTACTCGCGCACCATCGAGCAGGTGCTCGTCACCGTCGGCCTGTCGCTGGCCGGGGTGGCGCTGCTCCAGGCCACCTGGGGCGCGGACGCCCGGCCGTTCCCCCGCCCCGAGTGGTCGCGGCAGGTCACCGGGATCCTCGGCGCGCAGGTGCCCAACGGCGGGTTGCTGCTGATCGTCGCCGCGGCGGCGGTGCTGGGCGCGTTGCTGGCATTCCTGCGCTGGACCCGGTACGGGCTGATCATCCGGGCCGGCGTGGAGAACCGGGAGATGGTCACCGCGCTGGGCATCGACGTGCGCAAGGCGTTCACCCTGGTCTTCGCGATCGGCGGGGCCGCCGCCGCGCTGGCCGGCGCGCTCGGCGGCGTCTACTTCGGCACCGTCTCGCCCGGCCAGGGCGGCTCACTGCTGATCTTCGCGTTCATCGTGGTGGTGATCGGTGGCATGGGCTCCGTCGTCGGCTCCGCGTACGCGGCCGTCGCCGTCGGCCTGCTGCAACAGTTCGTCAACTACTACGGCGCGTCCGGCGTCGGCGACCTGTGCGTCGTCGCGCTGCTGGCCGTGGTGCTGCTGCTGCGCCCCCAGGGCATCGCCGGAAAGGTGGCTCACGCATGACCGACTCGATGGTCGAGGCACCCCCGGCGCGGGTGCCGGACGAGCTGACCCCGCACCGGCGGGGCTGGCATGGGCTGCGGCCGTACCTGCCGCTGGTGGCGCTGGCCGTGGCGGCGGTCCTGCCGTACTCGACGGTGGAACTGCCCGGGATCTTCGAGGGGCCGCTGAACTCGCCCGGCACCCTGCAACTGCTCGCCGTCTGCCTCGTCTTCGGTGGCCTCGCCGCCGGCTACGACCTGCTGTTCGGCCGCACCGGGATGCTCTCCTTCGGGCACGCCCTCTACTTCGCCGCCGGGGTGTACGGCACCGACGTCCTGGTCACCCGGGCCGGGCTGCCGCTGTGGCAGGCCGCGCTGCTCACCGTCACCGGCGGGACGATCCTCGCCGGGCTGCTCGGCGCGGTGGCGCTGCGTACCGCCGGGATCGCGTTCGCCATGGTCACCCTCGCCTTCGCGCAGGTCGGGGCGATCCTGGTGGCCCGGGACTTCGGCGGGCTGACCGGCGGCGAGGAGGGGCTGCCGCTGGACGTGTCCGGGCTGCCCGCCGGGCTGGTCGGGGTGGCCAACACCGTCAACCTGTACTGGCTGGCGCTGGCGTACCTGACCGTGGTGGTCTTCGTGGTGCACCGGGTGTCCGGGTCGCCGACCGGGCGGGTGCTCGCCGGCCTGCGCGACGACGAGCGGCGGATCGGGGTGCTCGGGCTCGACCCGTACCGGTTCAAGCTGGTCGCGTTCACCCTGGCCGGCGGGCTCGCGGCGGGCGGGGGAGTCGTCTACTGCCTGATCGTCGGCGGCGCGTCGCCGCACATCACCTCCAGCGAGCTGACCCTGTCGCTGCTGGTGATGGTGGTGCTCGGTGGTCCCGGCACCCGCTGGGGCCCGGTGCTGGGCGGCGTCGGCTACATGTACCTGGACCACCGGCTCACCGCGTTCGGCAGCAGCGACGCGGTGGAGGCCCTGCCGGCGTTCCTGAGCCGCCCCCTGTCCCAGCCCCTGTTCGTCCTCGGCACGGTCTTCATCCTGGCCGTCTACTTCTTCCCCGGTGGCCTGGCCAGCCTCCGCTCCCGCCTCGGCCCGCTGACCCGCCACCTCCCCGCCCGCCGCACCCCTTGATCGACAGGCGGGGGAGCGGGGGCTGGTAGGAATGGGGAATGGATCAGGCGGGGCGGGTGGCGGTACGGGAGCGGGCCGAGGCGGTGCTGCGTCGGCTGGCCGGCGAGCACGCCCGGCTGCGGGAGGATCAGTGGCGGGCCATCGAGGCGCTGGTGGTCGACCGGCGTCGGGTGCTCTGCGTGCAGCGCACCGGGTGGGGCAAGTCGGCGGTCTACTTCGTGGCCACCGCCCTGTTGCGCGACCACGACGGCGAGAGCCCGCTCGCCGGTCCCGCCGACTCCGAAGCCGTCGGTGCCGGGCCGACGGTGATCGTGTCGCCGCTGCTGGCGCTCATGCGCAACCAGGTCGAGGCCGCCGCCCGCGCCGGCATCCGGGCCCGCACCATCAACTCGGCCAACCTCGACGAGTGGGACGCGATCACCGCCGAGATCCACGACGGCACGGTCGACGTCCTGCTGATCAGCCCGGAGCGGCTCAACAACCCGGACTTCCGGGACACCGTGCTGCCGAGGCTGGCCGCGACCACCGGGCTGCTGGTGGTCGACGAGGCGCACTGCGTCTCCGACTGGGGGCACGACTTCCGGCCCGACTACCGGCGGCTGCGCACGTTCCTCACCAACCTGCCGGAGCGTACGCCGGTGCTCGCCACCACGGCCACCGCGAACGCCCGGGTCACCGCCGACGTCGCCGAGCAGCTCGGCGACGCCCTCGTGCTGCGCGGCACCCTGGACCGGGAGTCGCTGCGCCTGGGGGTGCTCGACCTGCCCAGCCCCGCGCACCGGCTCGGCTGGCTCGCCGACCACCTGGACCGGCTGCCCGGCTCCGGGATCGTCTACACGCTGACCGTGGCGGCGGCCGGGGAGACGGCCGAGTTCCTGCGCTCCCGGGGGTACCCGGTCGCCTCGTACACGGGGCAGGTCGAGGACGCCGACCGGCGGGCCGCCGAGCAGGACCTGCTCGACAACAAGATCAAGGCGCTGGTCGCGACGAGCGCGCTGGGCATGGGCTTCGACAAGCCCGACCTCGGCTTCGTGGTGCACCTCGGCGCGCCGCCGTCGCCGATCGCGTACTACCAGCAGGTCGGCCGCGCCGGCCGCGCCGTCGAGCACGCCGAGGTGCTGCTGCTGCCCGGCCCCGAGGACGCCGCGATCTGGCGATACTTCGCCTCGCTCGCGTTCCCGCCCGAGGAGCAGGTGCGCGCCGTGCTGGCCGCCCTGCGCACCGACCGGCCGCTGTCCACCCAGGCCCTCGAACCGATCGTGGACCTGCGCCGGGCCCGCCTCGAACTGATGCTCAAGGTGCTCGACGTGGACGGCGCGGTCCGCCGGGTGCGCGGCGGTTGGCTCGCCACCGGCGAGCCCTGGGTCTACGACGAGGCCCGGTTGCGCCGCGTCGCCCAGGCGCGCACCGCCGAGCAGCAGGCCATGCGGGAGTACGCGACCACCCCCGGCTGCCGGATGCGGTACCTGCGGGAGTGCCTCGACGACGTCGGGGCCGGCGACTGCGGCCGGTGCGACCGGTGTGCCGGCCCGCTGTTCACCGCCGAGGTGTCCGGGCCGGCGCTGGGCGGCGCGGAGGGCTTCCTCGGCCGCCCCGGCGTGGAGATCGCGCCGAAGAAGCTGTGGCCGACCGGGCTGGAGGCGGTGGGCGTACCCCTGAAGGGCCGGATTCCCCCGGCGGAGCAGGCCCTGACCGGTCGGGCCGTGGGGCGGCTGTCGGACCTGGGCTGGGGCGGTCGGCTGCGCGAGCTGGTCGGCCCCGGCGCGGCGGACCGGCCGGTCCCCGACGACGTGGCCGGTGCGGTCGTCGAGGTGTTGAAGGCGTGGGCGCACGGCGACGACCCGTGGCCGCGCCGCCCGGTCGGCGTGGTGGCGGTCGGCTCCCGGCGGCGGCCGGAGCTGGTCGGCTCGCTCGCGGAGCGGATCGCCGCGGTGGGCCGGCTGCCGCTGCTCGGCCAGGTGGCCCCCGCCGGGCCCGCCGGCCCGGACGGGCCGCGCGGCAACAGCGCCCAGCGGATACGCGCGCTGCACGACGCCTTCGCCGTGCCCGACCCGCTGGCCGGTGCGTTCGCGGGGCTGGACGGCCCGGTGCTGCTGGTCGACGACCTGGTCGACACGGGCTGGACGCTGGCCATGGTGGCCCGGTTGCTGCGCCGGGCCGGCGCATCCGACGTGCTCCCCCTGGCGCTGGCCGTCGCCAGCTGACCCGAGTGCAAGGAGGGGACCCTTGTACAACAAAATGCGTTGACAGGGGCCTTCCTTGCGAAGTTCCCGGGCGGGGCGGATTGCGAGCAGTGCCACGCCGCGCGGTCGCTGACCAGGTCGGGCGGGGCCCGGCGGTAGCGTGGGCGCATGACCGATCAGCTTCCCGACGGCGGGGAGCCGCAGCAGCCCGGGGTGCTGGTCGACCGGGGCACGCTGCGGCTCGCGCTGGTCGTCGGCGGGCTGGTGCTCGCGGTGCTGCTCGGGTTCGGCCTCGGACGGCTCAACCCGCCCCCGGCGGCCGGCGGCTACGCGCTGACCCCGGCCGGCGCGGACCACACCCATGCGCCGGGCACCGGGGCGCACGACCACGGCGGCCTCGCCGACGGGGGCGACACGACGGGCGTCGGCGGCCTCGCGGTCAGCTCCGGAGGCTGGACGCTGGCTCCGCTGTCGGCCGATCTCGCCGCCGGGCGGGCCGGCGAGTTCCGGTTCCAGATCCGGGACGCCCAGGGGCGGCCGGTGACCCGGTTCGCGGTCGTGCACGACAAGCCGATGCACCTGATCGTGGTGCGCCGCGACCTCACCGGGTACCAGCACCTGCACCCGACGATGGCGACGGACGGCACCTGGACGGTCCCGCTGACCCTGCCGCAGCCGGGCGTCTGGCGGGCGTACGCCGACTTCACGCTGGTCACCGACGACGGTGGGCAGAGCGCCCGGACGCTGGGCACCGACCTGGCCGTCCCGGGGGAGTATGCTCCCCGGCCGTTGCCGGCGGCGGTCCGCACCGCCACCGTGGACGGCTTCGCGGTGAGCTGGTCCGGCGAGCCAGGGGTCGGCGTCACCCGGCCCCTGCGGTTCGAGGTGCGCGCCGCCGACGGATCGGCCGCGACGCTGGAGCGCTACCTGGGCGCGTACGGGCACCTGGTGGCGTTGCGCGAGGGTGACCTGGGGTATCTGCACGTGCACCCGGAGGCGGGGCCGGCCGCGGCGGGGGTCAGCTTCCAGGTGACCGCGCCGGGGCCGGGTCGCTACCGGCTCTACCTGGACTTCCAGGTGGCCGGCGTGGTGCGGACGGCCGAGTTCACCCTGACGGTGCCCTGACCACACCACTGCCGACCCCTGGCGGCGGACCAGGGATGGGGGCGGTCAGCCGGCGCGGCGGACCGGGCGGCGGGCCAGGTAGCGGAGCAGGTCGCGGATGTGGTGCTTCTCCTCGGCCGGCACGGCCGGGTCGGCCAGCCGTTGGAGGATGACCCGGACGTCGGCCTCGACCGGTGCCTCGTCGCCGCGTCGCCGCGGGACGGGGCCGGAGTCGGGCAGCCCGAGGGCCCGGAAGGCCGCCGTCACGGGCAGGTCGAGCGCAGCGCAGAAGCCGCGCACCTTTGCCAGCTCGGGGTAGTCCTGCCAGTCGCCGGCGAGCCAGCGGAAGACGGTGGACCGGCCCACCCCGGTGTGTGACGCCAGGTCGCTGACGGTCCAGCCCCGCTCCTCGCGGGCGTCGTCGATGGCACGTCGCACGAAACGCGCGAACGCCATCTGCGGCGAAACCTCTGGCGAAGCCATCCCTGCGCGGTCTTCCTTCGGGGCGGAGCACCGGACGGTGCTCCCTGAGGGTAGTACCACCGGCGGCGGAAGCAAGCGCCCGCTCGCACCCTTCGTCCCGTTCGGTGCCGTCCCGGGGCAGCTACCTGCGAATATCCCTCATGTTCTTTCCCGCCGAGTGGGAACGTTCCCATAGGAAGGATATCGGCCACTCGGAGCGCACGTCCTGGCCGCCACGGGCGCGGTCACCACGACGCTGGTCGGCGTGGTGCCGCCGCCGCTGAACGAGCCGCGCCCCGTCGGTCAGTCGGTCGGCGGCGCGGCGAGCAGTGTCTCCAGGCGCGGGGTGACCTGCCACTGGCCGACCAGCGCCCGGTAGTCCGCCCGCTGCTCGGCCGCCGGCGGGCCACCTGCGCGGCGCGCCCGGATCAGCAGGTTCCGGGGAGTGTGCCGGGAGTCGACGAACTCGACCACCTCGGTCCGGTACCCGTGCAGCCGCAGCAGCGCCGCCCGCAGCGAGTCGGTCAGCACGTCCGCGAAGCGCTCGCGCAGGATGCCCTGCCGGGTCAACAGGTCGTACGGGGCCGGGGCCGGCCGGGCGCGCAGCTGGGCGGCGAGGTCGTGGTGGCAGCACGGCGCGGCGAGCACCCAGCGGGCGTCCCAGCGCACCGCCCGGGCCAGCGCCTCGTCGGTGGCGGTGTCGCACGCGTGCAGGGCCAGCACCAGGTCGGGCGCGGGGTCGACCACCGCGTCGGCGATCGTGCCGGCCACGAAGTTCACCCGGTCGGTCCAGCCCAGCCGCTCGGCCAGCTCGGTGTTGCGCAGCCGCTGGTCCTCCCGCACGTCGACGCCGACCAGCCGCACCTGAAGGCCCCGCTGCGACAGGTACCGGTACGCGGCGAAGGTCAGGTACGCGTTGCCGCAGCCCAGGTCGACCACCCGCAGCGGCCCGGTGAGGTCGTCCGGCAGGGTCGCGGCCAGCGCCCGCAGGAACGCGTCCACCTGCCGGCGCTTCGCCGCCGAACCGCCGATCTCGGCGAAGATCTCGTCGCCCGGGTCGAGCAGCCATTCCTTGGCCCGGTCGTGCCCGCCCGGCTCGGCGGCCGGCCGGGCGGCGACGGCCCGGTGCACCTGCGCCTCGCCGGACTTGGTCACCCGCAGCTGGAGCGTCACGTCGGCGGTCTCCACGTGCCAGTTGCCGAACGGCTCGGCCAGCAGGGCGTCCACGGCGGCGCCGGCCTCCGCGCCGGGCGCCAGGTTGCGGGTGTACGGGCGGGCCCCGTCGGAGGTGGCGATCTGCAACCTCGGGCCGGCTTTGAGGGCGACGGGGCGCAGCTCGGCGCGGACCACCGAGGGGCGGTGCCCCTTGCGGCGGCCGGCGGCGACGGCCCGGGTCAGCGCGGGGTCGAGCAGCAGGGCCCGGACCTCGGTCAGGGCGGCGTCCAGGGGTTCGGGCATCTCTCCATCTTCCTCGCCGCGGCGGGTGGCGGACGCGGGGGTGATCCACAGCGGGAAGCCGGGGCACGGCGTCGGCGCGCTGAGCCGATCGGCGCTGGAACGGGACATCCCCCACACCGGCGGGCCGGGGCGGGGGATGTCGACGGTTGCACGTGGGTCAGTCGGCGGTCGCCTCGGCGGGCGTACCCGCGCTCGATCCGCCACCCCGGCGGCGCCGCCGGCGGCGGGGCTTGGCCGGCTCGCCGTCGGCGGCCGTCGCGGCGGGCTCGGAGCCGGACGGCTCTGCGGAGATCACCACGGTCGGCTCGCCGGCCACGACCTCGCCGACCCGGCGCCGACGCCGGCGGCGCGGGGTGCGGGCGTCGCCCTCGGCGGACCGCTCGGCCGAGGGATCGGCGTCGGGCGCGGCGTCGGCGGCGTCGGGCGCGGCGTCGGTGTCGCTACGGCCCCGGCGGCGCTCGCCGCGACCGCGGGGCTCGCCCCGGTCGCCGCGCCGGGAGCCCCGGCCACCGCCGGTGTCGCCGCGCCGGGGCCGGCCGCCGAGGTCCTCCTCGACCTCGGCCGACAGCCCGGCCCGGGTCCGCTCCGCCGTCGGCAGGGTGCCGGTGATGTCGCGGGAGATGTCCAGGTCCGTGTAGAGGTGCGGCGAGGTGTGGTACGTCTCCGGCGGCTCCGGCATCTCCAGCCCGAGCGTCTTGTCGATGATCCGCCAGCGGGGCATGTCGTCCCAGTCGACGAAGGTCACCGCGACGCCCGTGGCGCCGGCCCGGCCGGTGCGGCCGATCCGGTGGGTGTAGGTGTCCTGGTCCTCGGGGCAGTCGTAGTTGATGACGTGGGTGACGCCGCTGACGTCCAGCCCCCGGGCGGCCACGTCGGTGGCGACCAGAATGTCGATCTTGCCGGCCCGGAACGCGCGCAGCGCCCGCTCCCGGGCGCCCTGGCCCAGGTCGCCGTGTACGGCGGCCACGGCGAAGCCGCGGAAGTCGAGGTCCTCGGCGACCCGGTCGGCGGCCCGCTTGGTCCGCGTGAAGATCATGGTCAGGCCGCGCCCCTCCGCCTGGAGGATGCGGGCCACGATCTCGACCTTGTTCATCGAGTGGGTGCGGTAGACGAGCTGCTCGGTCTGCGGCGACGGCCCGGTCTCGGCGGTGTGCCCGGCGTGGATCGTCATCGGCTGGCGCAGGAAACGCCGGGACAGGGTGACGATCGGATCCGGCATGGTGGCCGAGAAGAGCATGGTCTGCCGGTCCTCCGGCAGCATCTTCAGGATCTTCTCGACGTCGTCGAGGAAGCCCAGGTCGAGCATCCGGTCGGCCTCGTCGAGGACCAGCGCGCGCACCCGGTCGAGTCGCAGGTGCTTCTGCTTCTGCAGGTCCATCAGCCGGCCCGGCGTGCCGACCAGGATCTCGACGCCCCTGCGTAGCGCGTCGATCTGCGGCTCGTACGCCACGCCGCCGTAGATCGGCAGCACCCGGATGCCCCGGGTCCTGCCGGCGGCGGCGAGGTCCTTGGCGACCTGGATGCCCAGCTCGCGGGTGGGGACGACGACGAGTGCCTGCGGCACGCCGTCGCCGCCCTCGGCGGGGGCGAAGACCCGCTCCAGCAGTGGCACGCCGAAGCCGAGGGTCTTGCCGGTGCCGGTGGGCGCCTGGCCGATCATGTCGACGCCGCGCATCGCGATCGGGATCGCATATTCCTGGATGGCGAAGGCGCGGGTGATGCCGGCCTCGGCCAGCGCTTCGACGGTCTCCGGCCGGGCGCCGAGCTCGGCGAAGGTGGGTGCCTCCGGGCGCACCGGGGCGGTCGGAGCCAGCTCCTGGTCGGCTGTGGAATCGAAAATCTGTTCGCTCATCTGGATTTGGGGGTGCCCTCTCGTGGTGCGCCCCGTCAAGTCCTCAGGGCGCGGTCGGTAGTGGCGCGGGCCACACGGTCGGGGGCGGAAATCGCCGAGCCGGACCGGGCCGCACGCGCGCCGTGGGCAGGACTTCGGGTCGGACCGGCCTTTCGGCCAGGTCGGCGCCCACGGCAACTGCCCCATACTACCTGAGCCACCCCGCTGTCGTCCCTGTTCAAGGCAGAGGCCCGACAGTCGGGGTCGACAGTTGTGACCTGAATCACTCCACCCGTGGTGTCGATGACCGAGGCGACCCTCCCCACCGAGGTCGTCCAGCCGGCCGACCTGCACGGTCAGGCCGGCCAGCGCCTTTGCCGGGCGATCTCCGACGAGGAGATCAGCGGACGGTGAAACCGACCGCCCGCGGCGACGCCTCGGCGATCTCGACGTAGGCGACCTTGTTGACCGGCACGATGACCCGTCGGCCCTTCTCGTCGGTCAGGGAGAGCGTCCCTTCGGCCTTCGCGAAGGCGTCAGTCACGATCTGCTCGATCTCGGCCGGCGACTGCGCGCTCTCCAGAACCAGCTCGCGCGGTGCGTACTGCACGCCGATCTTGACCTCCACGGTGCCTCCTCAACTGGGGCGAAAAAGCCGCCGTGGGAAGGCTATCCGATCTCGCGGCGGGATGTTCAGGCTGACTCACCCTGTAGCGGGAAGCTGGCGATGCCCCGCCAGGACAGCGCTGCCACGAGCGCTTCGGCCTCGGCCTTCGGCACCTGCCGGCCCCCGGCCAGCCAGAACTGCGCAGCCGTCTCCGCCGCGCCGACCAGGCCGGAGGCGAGCAGCTCGGCGTGCGCCCGGCTCACCCCCGTGTCGGAGATGATCGTGTCGGTTATCGCGGCGATGCAGCCCTGCTCGACCCGCTCCACCCGCTGCCGGACGGCCGGGTCGTTGCGCAGGTCGGACTCGAAGACCAGGCGGAACGCCTCGCTCTCGTGGTCGACGAAGTCGAAGTATGCGCGAACCGACGCGCCGACCCGCTCCTTGTTGTCGTTGGTGCCCCGCATCGCGTCGTGCACCTTCGCCACGATCGCGTCACAGTGCGTGTCCAGCAGCGCCAGGTAGAGCTCCATCTTGCCCGGGAAGTGCTGATAGAGCACCGGCTTGGAAACCCCCGCCCGCTCGGCGATGTCGTCCATTGCGGCGGCGTGGTAGCCCTGCGCGACGAACACCTCCTGCGCCGCCGCGAGCAGCTGCTTGCGCCGCGCGGAGCGGGGCAAACGCGTGGGCCGGCCGGCGGTCTGGGCACCGTTCCCCACAGCCGTCATGGGAACCTCCGAAACTGGTCGTACGAGCCGGCATTTCGCCCGAACCGGTCGGGGTCGATGAACCCCGCTCGGAATTGGCCCGCCGCTGTAACTTATCGCCACTGTCACCACACGGTAGCCTCAGCGGGGGCGACCAAGGAGCGCGCGGTGAGTGAAGCAGGGCAACCCGGTGCCGCCACCCCGGGAGAGCACGGCGACGGAACGGGTCAGCAGGACGACCTCGCCCGTTCCGTCAGCGGGTGGGCGCCCTCGGCGACCGGCTGGTCCGGTGGCGGCGACGCCGGCGCACCGCGGGAGGCGGCATCCGGCTGGGGCCGCGCCGAGCCGGCGTCCGGGTGGGGCGCCTCGTCGCCGCGCCACGGCGACCTGCCGGCACCCCTGCCCGGCCCGGCCACCCGAGGTCAGCCCCCGACCCGGGTCAACGGTCACCCGCACGTCAACGGCGTGAGCCACCCCGGGGACGAGTCGCGCGCGGGCGGCCCGGCGCCGGTCAGCGCCCCGCCGTTCCCGGAGGACCGGGAGACCGACGACGACCGGCTGGCCGTCCCCGCCCAGCGTCCGGCCCCCGCCCTGGAGCGGTCGGCCGGCCCGCCGCGCGGCGGCGACCCCGACCCCACCGCCCGGCACTCCTCCGACGACCAGCCGGGCCCTCGCCTGGGCCGCTGGCCGGACGGCGGAGCCCCGGCGTCCGCGCCCCCCGCCGGGCAGGTCCCGCCGGCTGGCCCGGCCGACTCCGGCTTCGAGGTGTCACCCGGCTTTCCTGTCCCCGCCGACCGGACCGTCCCCGAGCAGGGCGCGACCGCCAACGGGCCGTACGACTGGGACCATCGGTTCCCGCCCGAGGACGACGATCCGCGCGGCTACCCCGACGAGGCCGGCCGTGGCGGCTATCCGGCCGAGCCCGATCGTGGCGGCTATCCGGCCGAGGCCGATCGTGGCGGCTATCCCGGCGAGCCGGACCGTGGGGCGGCCCGGGGGCGCGGCGAGAGCGCCGCGCCGCCCCCGCCGGGCTGGGCCGGTCCCGACTGGAACCGCCCTAGCTGGGGCGGGGGCTGGGCGCCGCCGTGGTCCCGGGACCAGGGCGAGCCCGTCGGTCGCCGCCCCCGCGACGACGAGGGCGAGCCGGCCCGCCGCTCCCGTGACGACGAGTCGGTCGGCCTCCGGCCCCGTGACGACGAGCTGTCCGGGCGTCGGGCCCGCGCGGAGGCCGAGCATGCCGGCCCGGCGCGTGCGGAGGGCGAGCAGGCCGGTCCGCCGCCGCGCGAGGGCCGGCCCGCCGACTGGGCCCCGCAGGCCGGTCGGGGCTACTCGCCGGAGCCGAGCCGCCCCTACGCCGCCGAGCCGATCCGGCCGTACGAGCCGGTGCGGGCCGAGCCGATCCGGCCGTACCAGCCGGTGCGGGCCGAGCCGATCCGGCCATACGAGCTGGCCCGGCCCGGGTCCGGGCCCCGGGCCGGGGTCGAGCCGGCCGCCCGGCCCACCCCGGAGCCGGCCGAGCGCCCAGCCTGGGCCGGTGGCCGCCCCGCGTCCGCCCCGCCCGCGGCCGGGTACGACGCCGCCGGCCACGAGGACTCGGCACCCGGGCACGAGAGAGCATCCGGATACGAGAGAGCATCCGGATACGAGAACTCGGCCGCTGCGGCCGTCGACCCGGCCGAGGTCCGGGCCGCCGTCGCCCGGCCCTTCCGGCTCCGTTCGGTCCCCGAGGACGTCCCGCCCACCGACGCGCCAGGCCAACCGCCGACCGCCACCGGTGCCGGGCCGGCCGCCGCACCCGCCACGAGCGGGATCGGGCGGCTGGTCCGCACCCCGCCCGCGCCCGCCCCGACGAGCGCACCCCCGTACGCGGCCCGCCGATCCGCACCCGACCCGGTGACCCCGGCCGCCCCGGCCGACGGGGGCCGGCAGCCGGACCGCACGGCGGTGCTGCCGCAGCGCGTCCCCGCCGAACCGGACGTGCCCGTCGTGCCGGAGCCGCCAGCCGTGGAGCCCCCCGCCGAGACCCCGGAGCTCGCCCGCATCGCCACCCACCTTCGCCGCGACGACGAGCCTGCCCCGCCGCAGGAGCGACCCGAGGGGTTCGACGTCAACGCCATCCTCGACGCCGTACGGGGTGTCGCCGGAGTGCGGGACGCGGCCCTGCGCCGCACCCCGGCCGGCGCGCACAGCCTGCGGCTCGACCTCGCCGACGGCGCCGACCCAGCCGAGGTGAGCCGCCAGGTCGCCCGCCTGCTCCAGGAGCGGATGGGGCTGGCCGCCGCCCCGCAGAACGTCCCGGGGATGCCGAGCGCCCCGCCGCCGCCCGTGCGTCGTCGCTCCGCCGAGGCGCGCCCCGATCTTCGGGGCACCGACCCCCGGCCCGCCGAGCGTCGGGCCGCCGACCTCCGCGCAGGCGGCCCCCGAGGAGCCGACTCCCGGGCTGCCGGCCGGCTGCCGGAGGCCCGACCGCCGGCCGACGTGCCGCCGCCTCGGGCCGACCGCCGGGCCGACCCGGCGGGGGAGCCACCGCGCCGGCGCCGCCAGGCGACCGCGCACCGGGGCCGGGCCGCCGTGGAGGAGCCGGGCCAGGTCACCGCCGCCCCGACCGGCCTCGCGACGGGCAGCCCGGCGACGCTCGGTTCCTCGTACTCCGGTGGGCAGATGACCACGACGGAGACCGCGCCGTCGCGACCGCTGGACACCGGCGGCGCGCCGGGGCCCCGCGTGGTGATCGACCACGTCCAGGTCAGCACGTTCGGCCTCGACGCGAACGTCGAGGTTCGCCTACTCACCGACGGGGAGACCGCGTCTGGGTACGCGACCGGGCCCGCCGTGGACGGCTACGTGCTGCGGCTCTGCGCCGTGGCCGCCGCAGCGGCGGTGGACCAGCTGCTGCGCGGCGGCGAGCAGGAGCCGGACCGGGGGCGGTGCTTCGTCGAGCACGCGGCGGTGGTGCCGTTCGGCAACTGCGAGGTGGCCACGGTGGTGGTGCTGCTGGTCTGCGACGGCTGGGTCGAGCAGCTCGCCGGCTCGGCGCTGGTGGCCGGCGATCCCCGGCAGGCCGTCGTCCGGGCCACGCTGGCGGCCGTCAACCGGCGCATCGAGGCGCTGCTGGCCTGATCCGCCGGCCGGTCCGGCCCGGGCCGGCCGGCGGTCTGCAACGCGGCCGGGGGCCGAGCCGGTGCTCTACGTCCACGGGTGCTCGGGTTGCTCGCCGAAGTGGCGAACCCGGTGACGGCGTGTGACGTGGCATCCTGACCGGGATGCCCGGATTCCTGCGTCGACGTGCTTCCCGCCCCGATTCTCCCGCCGCCCCGACTTCCCTGGCGGCACCGGCCGCTCGATGGCGTGCCCTGCTGTCGGCGGCCGCCCTCGCCGGGTGCGTCCTGGCCGGCGCGGTCCTGCTGGCGGCCCGGCCGCCGGCCGGCGGCGGGCCACCGGCCGGCGTCGACGCGCTGGCCGTGGACCAGGCGGCCCTCACCCCGGCCCCGGCGGGCGGTGCGG
The DNA here is from genome assembly GCF_042670805.1 of Micromonospora sp. NPDC057141. Lineage (NCBI taxonomy): Bacteria > Bacillati > Actinomycetota > Actinomycetes > Micromonosporales > Micromonosporaceae > Micromonospora > Micromonospora sp. NPDC057141. The sequence goes on from NZ_JBHUVA010000019.1 coordinate 51,248, forward strand.
CCCTCCCGCCCTCGTCGCCGAGCCCCGGCGGCCGTCCGGCAGCGGCTTTCGGCGGCCCTCCGCCCGTCGACGCCGGCGCCCCGCCGGCGCCCGGCGCGTCTCCGGTGCTGCGGATCCCGGGCCCCGTGCCGTCGGCCGGCGGGGGCGGCTTCCGGTACGACGACCGCCCCGGCGCGGTGCTCGGCGCGGCCGGCGCGCTGCGCCGCTACCGGGTGGCGGTGGAACGGGAGGCGGGCGAGGACGTGCGCGACTTCGGCACGGCGGTGCAGGAGGCGCTGGCGGGGCCGGGAAGCTGGGTGGACAGCGGCCGGCTGCGGTTGCAGCGGGTGCCCGGCTCGGCCCGGCACGACTTCACGGTCTACCTGGCCACGGCCCGCACGGCGGGGCGGATGTGCGCGGCCGGCGGGGTCGACATCCGGGTGGGCGGGCGGCCGTACACCTCGTGCCGCGCGCCCGGAAAGGTGATCATCAACCTGGACCGGTGGCGGTTGTCGGTGCCGCACTTCGTCGCGGCCGGGGTGCCGCTCTCGGTCTACCGGACGTACGTGGTGAACCACGAGGTCGGGCATCAGTTGGGCCACCGCCACGAGCGCTGCCCGAAGCCGGGCCGGCCGGCGCCGGTGATGATGCAGCAGACCCTGTTCCTCAACGGCTGCGTGGCCAACCCGTGGCCGTACCGGGACGGCCGCCGCTACGCCGGCCCGCCGTTGTGACCGGGCGTCCGCCGTGGTGACCGGGGGCGGGCCGAGCCGGGAAAGGCGAGGACTTCTCGCGCTGAAGGTGGCAAAAGCGCAGTTCAGCCCGGTTCGTCTGTCAGGCTGACAGGGTGACTTCGCTCTCCCCTTCCGGGGCGTACCGCCCCCGACTGCCGGGTCGCTCGCGTCCGCGTACGGCGCTCGGTGGCCTGGCCGCCCTGGTGGCGGTCGCCGCCGCCGTGCTCCTCGTCCTCGGCGCGGTGCCGCCGTCCGGGCCGGCGGACCCCGGCGGGGTAGGGGCCGGCGCGGGCGCGGGCGAACGCAGCGTCCGCGCTGATCGGGCCGACCCCGCTGATCGGGCTGACCAGGCCGACCCGGCCGACCCGGCGGTTCGCGGGCGGGCGGGCGACTGGCCGACCAGCGGGCCCGGCCGGTTCACGACGGCGGCGGGCCAGTCCCCGGTCCAGGGCGCGGGTGGGCCGGTGCGCCGCTACCGGGTGCTCGTCGAGCGGGACACCGGCCAGGCCCCGGACGCCTTCGCCGCCGTGGTCGACGAGGTGCTGGGCGACCCGCGCAGCTGGATCGCCTCGGGCGGACTGCGGCTGCAGCGGGTGACCGGGCCCGCCGCCGCCGGCCTGGACGCCGCCGCCGAGGCTGCCCCCGACGCCCCCGCCCCCGACGTCGACTTCACCGTCTACCTGGCCACCCCGGCCACCTCCGAGCGGATGTGCGCGCTCGGCGGGCTGCACACCGAGCGGTACACCTCCTGCCGCCTGCCCGGACAGGTGATCATCAACCTGGCCCGCTGGATGGAGGCGGTCCCGGACTACGGCGCCCCGCTGGACGTCTACCGCGCGTACGTGGTCAACCACGAGGTCGGGCACGAACTCGGCGAGCTGCACGAGGCCTGCCCGGGGCCGGGCGAGCCCGCGCCGGTGATGCAGCAGCAGACGTACGGCCTCGACGGTTGCGTCGCCAACCCGTGGCCCTACCTCGACGGCACCCGGTACGCGGGGGAGCCGACCCCGGGCATCTGAGTTATTCCCGCTCCCGCATGTCGGGCGGGTGGCCCTGCTCATGGCCGATCGGCGACCCGGCGAGCGACAATGGCTCGTCACCCACGCCGATCCCGGGGAGTCCACCGTGTCGTTGCCCCCGCTCGTCGAGCCCGCCGCCGAGCTGACCGTTGACGAGATCCGCCGCTACTCGCGCCACCTGATCATCCCCGACGTCGGGGTCGAGGGGCAGAAGCGGCTGAAGAACGCCCGGGTGCTCTGTGTGGGCGCCGGTGGCCTCGGCTCGCCGGCCCTGATGTACCTGGCCGCGGCGGGCGTCGGGACGCTCGGCATCATCGACTTCGACACCGTCGACGAGTCCAACCTCCAGCGGCAGATCATCCACGGCGTCTCCGACATCGGCCGGTCCAAGGCCGAGTCCGCAGCCGCGTCGATCCGCGAGATCAACCCGCTGGTCAACGTGGAGATCCACAACACGGCGCTGGACCGGGACAACGTGCGGGAGATCTTCTCCGGCTACGACCTGATCGTCGACGGCACCGACAACTTCGCCACCCGTTACATGGTCAACGACGCGGCGGTGCTGCTCGGCAAGCCGTACGTCTGGGGGTCGATCTACCGGTTCGACGGCCAGGCGTCGGTGTTCTGGGCCGAGCACGGCCCCTGCTACCGCTGCCTCTACCCGGAGCCCCCGCCGCCCGGCATGGTCCCGTCCTGCGCCGAGGGCGGCGTGCTCGGCGTGCTCTGCGCGTCGATCGGCTCGATCCAGGTCAACGAGGCGATCAAGCTGCTCGCCGGCATCGGTGAGCCGCTGGTCGGCCGGCTGATGGTCTACGACGCCCTGGAGATGAGCTACCGCAAGATCAAGGTCCGGAAGGACCCGAGCTGCGTGCTCTGCGGCGAGAACCCGACGGTCACCGACCTGCTGGAGGACTACGAGGACTTCTGCGGCGCGGTCTCCGAGGAGGCCCAGGAGGCGGTCGTCGACGCGACCATCACCGCGGCCGAGCTGAAGGAGTGGCAGGACGCCGGCAAGGACATCTTCCTCGTCGACGTCCGCGAGCCCGCCGAGTACGAGATCGTCCGGATCCCCGGCTCCACGCTGATCCCCAAGGGCGAGATCATCTCCGGCGAGGCGCTGGCGAAGCTGCCGCAGGACAGGCAGATCGTGCTGCACTGCAAGTCCGGCGTGCGCTCCGCCGAGGCGCTCGCCGCGCTCAAGGCGGCCGGCTTCCGCGACGCGGTGCACGTCCAGGGCGGCGTCCTGTCCTGGATCAAGCAGATCGACCCCTCCCTCCCCGCGTACTGAGCGCAGGGAGTGCAAGGAAGGGCCCCTTCTTAACGCTTTCGGTAGAGAAGGGGCCCTCTTTCACACCCGCTCGCCCACTGTTCACACCTGCTCGCCCAGTGTTGGCATCTGCTCGCCCAGTGTCGCTCGGCCGACCATCCGAGGTGGGATCGCGTTTGCGCCGGTAGCGTTCCTGCCGTGGTCGACTTGGACGCCGCGATCGGGTTCGTGGTAGCACACGGTGACGCGGTGGAACGGGCCCGACTGTCGTGGCTGCGGGCCGGTGCCGCGCCGTCGCCGGAGCTGCTCGACAGCGCCGAGGTGGGGCAGACGCCCGTCGGTGGCTGGCCGGCCGTGTGGGGCGGCGACGTCGCCTCGGTCGACGCCACCTGCTTCCGCCTCGCCGAGCTGGACGACCTCGGCGCACTCGGCCGTCCCGCCGCCCGCCGGGCACTGGACTGGCTGGCGTCCCGGCAGCAGGCCGACGGCGGCTGGGAGGAGGACGCCGCCCTCGCCGACGACGCCCCCTGGTGGGCCCGCCCCGGCGACCCCGAGGCACGCCTCTACCTGACCGCCACCGTCACCTTCTGGCTGACCGTCGCCGACCTCGACGCGCGGGCCGCCGGGCCGCTAGACCGCGCCGACAGCAGCGCGTACGCCACCGGCAGCGCGTACGCCGGTGTCGTGCACACCGCCGCACAGGCCCTCGCGGGGCAACTCCAGCCCGACGGCACCTTCCCCTCGTACCTGGCCGTCGGCTGGCTGAGCGCGGCGGTCTTCCACCGGCAGGAGCTGTTCTACGAGTCGGCCCGGATCCAGGTGGCGCTGGCCGACCGGATGCCGAAGCTCTCTCCGGCCAACGCGGCCTCGCTAGCTGCCGCCCTGCGCCGGGTCGGCGTCGACGAGCAGCACTGGACGCTGGTTGCGGCGCGCCGTCGGCTGGCCGAGACCCAGCGCAGCGACGGCGGCTGGGAGAGCGACGACGGCCACCAGTTCGACGTGCACACCACCCTGGCGGCGATCCGCGCCTGCCGCTGACCGTCCCGGCTCACCCCCGCACATGCCCGTCGCCCGTCACCACGTACTTCGTGCTCGTCAGCTCCGGCAGGCCCATCGGCCCCCGGGCGTGCAGCTTCTGCGTCGAGATGCCGATCTCCGCGCCGAAGCCGAACTCGCCGCCGTCGGTGAACCGGGTCGAGGCGTTCACCATCACCGCCGCCGCGTCCACCCGGGCCACGAACTCGCGGGCCGCCGACTGGGAGTCGGTGACGATCGCCTCGGTGTGCCCGGTGCCGTACCGGCGGATGTGCGCGACCGCCGCGCCGAGCGAGTCGACGACGGCGACGGAAATGTCTGCCGACAGGTATTCCGTGGCGAAGTCCTCGTCGGTCGCCGGCACCACCGTGGGCGAGTACGCGGCGACCTCCGGTGAGCCGTGCACGGTCACCCCGGCTTCGGCGAACGCGGCCAGCACCGCCGGCAGGAACGCATCCGCGACGGAGGCGTGCACCAGCAGGGACTCGGCGGTGTTGCAGGTGGACAGGCGCTGCGTCTTCGCGTTCAGGGTGATCGCGAGGGCCTTGGCGAGGTCGGCGGCGGCGTCGACGTACACGTGGCAGTTGCCCACCCCGGTCTCGATCACCGGCACCGTCGACTCCTCGACGACGGTGCGGATCAGCGACGCCCCGCCGCGCGGGATCAGCACGTCGACCAGGCCGCGCGCCCGCATCAGCTCCTTGACCGAGTCGCGGGAACTGGCGTCGAGCAGCTGCACCGCGTCCGCCGGCAGGCCCGCGCCGGCGATCGCGTCGCGCAGCACCTCCACCAGCGCCGCGTTGGAGTGCGCCGCCGACCCCGAGCCGCGCAGCAGCGCCGCGTTGCCCGACTTCAGGCAGATCCCGGCGGCGTCCACGGTCACGTTGGGGCGGGCCTCGTAGATGATCCCGACCACCCCGAACGGCACCCGGACCTGCCGCAGCTCCAGCCCGTTGGGCAGGGTCGAGCCGCGTACCACCTCGCCGACGGGGTCGGGTAGAGCGGCCATTTCGCGCAGCGCGTCGGCGATGCCCGCGACCCGGGCCGCGTCGAGGGCGAGCCGGTCCAGGATGGCCGTGCTCAGCCCGGCCGCGCGCCCGGCCGCCAGGTCCGCCGCGTTCGCGGTCACGATCTCGGTGGTACGCGCGACCAGCGCGTCGGCCATCGCCACCAGCGCGGCGTCCTTGGCGGTGCGGGTGGCGACCGCCAGGGCCTCCGCCGCGCCCCGGGCCCGCCGGGCCTGCTCGACGACGCTCATCCTGCACTCCTCACGATGTCACGGTGTTGGGAAGGGACCCTCGTACAACAGAATGCGTTGACAGGGGGCCCTGCTTACAGCAGCACCAGGTCGTCGCGGTGGACGACCTCACGTTCGTACGCCGGCCCGAGCGCCGCCGCCAGCTCGCCGGTGGAGCGGCCGAGCAGCCCGGGCAGCTCCACGGCGTCGTAGTTGACCAGCCCCCGGGCCACCGGCGCGCCCCCGGCGTCGACCAGGTCGACGGGGTCGCCGGCGGTGAACGCCCCGTCGACGGCGGTGATCCCGGCCGGCAGGAGCGACTTGCGCCGCCCCACCACGGCGGCCACCGCGCCCGCGTCGAGGTGCAGCCGCCCGCGCGGGGTGGTGGCGTGGGCCAGCCAGAACAGCCGGGCGGTCGGGCGTCGCCGCTCGGCGTGGAACAGGGTGCCGATCTCGTCGCCGGCCAGCGCGGCGGCGGCCAGCGGGGCGGCGGTGAGCACCACGGGGATGCCGAAGCCGGTGGCGATGCGGGCCGCCTCGACCTTGGTGGCCATGCCGCCGGTGCCGACGCCGGCCCGGCCGGCCCCGCCGATCTGCACGCCGGCCAGGTCCCGCTCGTCGCGTACGTCGGTGATCCGGGTCGACTCGGGGCGGGCCGGGTCGCCGGTCCAGAGGGCGTCGACGTCGGAGAGGAGCACCAGCAGCTCGGCGTGGACGAGGGCGGCGACGAGGGCGGCGAGCCGGTCGTTGTCGCCGAAGCGGATCTCCTCGGTGGCCACGGTGTCGTTCTCGTTGACGATTGGCACGGCCCGCAGGTCGAGCAGCTTGCGCAGCGTCCGGTACGCGTTGCGGTAGTGCGCCCGTCGGGTCACGTCGTCGACGGTGAGCAGCACCTGCCCGACGGTGAGGCGGTGCCGGGCGAAGCCGGCCGCGTACCGGCCGATCAGCAGGCCCTGGCCGACGCTCGCGGCGGCCTGCTGGGTGGCCAGGTCGCGCGGGCGACGGCTGAGCCCGAGCGGGGCGAGCCCGGCGGCGATCGCGCCGGAGGAGACCAGTACCACCTCGCGGCCGTCGGCGGCGAGCCGGGCGAGGGTGTCGACCAGCGCGTCGACGCGGGCGTCGTCGAGGCCCCCGGACGCGGTGGTCAGCGAGGATGAGCCGATCTTGACGACGACCCGCCGGGCCGAGGTGACTGCGAGACGCACCCGCCCATTCTGCGCGGTCGGGTCGGCGGGCCCCGTCGGCGTTCCCATATCGTGGCAGCTCGTGACACCTGCGGAGTACGTCGAGGCGGTCCTGGAGCTGGTCGAGCGCATCCCGCCGGGCCGGGTGATGTCGTACGGGGCGGTCGCCGACGCGCTGGCCGAGCGCTCGGGGCGGGCGTCGGCGCGGCTGGTCGGCTCGATCATGGCCCGGCACGGGGGCGGGGTGCCGTGGCACCGGGTGGTCAACTCGGCGGGCCGGCTGCCGCCCGGTCACGAGGTCGAGGCGCGGGCCCGGCTGCGCACCGAGGGCACCCCGCTGGGCGCGACCGGGGTGGACGTGTCGGCGGCGGCCTGGTCGCCGGAAGAGGGGATGTGACCGCGACCGTAACGTGAGTAACATTCGGCGTCATGACGCTGCCGCCGGCCGGACCCGGCACACCGCCCGCGGCCCGTGCGCTGCCGGCCGGCGCGGGCGAGGCCGCCCCTGCTGCCGGCGGTCACGTCCTGCCCCGGCGGGTGCACGCCGGCTACGCGCTCGGTTCCCTGGTCACCGGCGCGTTCGGCACGGTGCCGGGGCTGCTGCTCCTGCCGTACCTGACCGACACGCTGGGCGTCGCCGCCGGGGTGGCCGCCCTGCTGGTGCTCCTGCCGAAGGCGTGGGACGTGCTGGTCAACCCCGTCGCCGGGCGGATCTCCGACCGGACCAGGTCGCGCTGGGGGGCCCGCCGGCCGTACCTGCTGCTCGGCGGGCTCGCCCTCGCCGCGCTGTTCGCCGCGATCTTCGCCGCCCCGTTCGGCGTCGGCCCGGCCGCCGGGGCGTACGTCGCCCTCGCCTTCCTGGCCACCGCGACCGCGTTCGCGTTCTTCCAGGTCCCGTACGTGGCGATGCCGGCGGAGCTGACCGACGACTACGCCGAACGTACCCGGCTGATGAGCTGGCGGATCGCGGTGCTGGCGGTGGCCATCCTGGTCTCCGGCGCGGTGGCCCCGGCCGTGGTGAACGCCGGCGGCGACGGCGTCGCCGGGCACCGCTGGATGGGCCTGTTCGTCGCCGCGCTGATCGTGCTCGGCACCCTCGGCGCGTTTCTCGGCACCCGGGGCGCGCCCACCGGCACGGTCGGCGAGAGCGAGCCGACGCTGCGTGCCCAGCTCGCCGTCGCCGCCCGCAACCGGCCGTTCCGGGCGCTGCTGGTCTGCTTCGTGATCCAGTCCGCCGGGGTGGCCACCATCCTGGCCGGGGTCAGCTACTTCGCCGACCAGGTGCTGCGCGACCCGACCACCGGCCCCACCGTGCTGTTCGCCTGCTTCGTCGGGCCGGCGCTGCTGGTGATGCCGCTGTGGACCCGGGTCGGCGCGCGGGTCGGCAAGCGGGCCGCGCTGGTCGCCGGGTCCGCGCTGCTCACGGCGGGGGCCGCCGGCCTGGTCGCCGCGCCGGCGCTGCCGGCCGTCGCGGTCTATCTCGTGGTCGCGGTCATCGGCGTCGGGTACGCCGGCCAGCAGGTCTTCGCGCTGGCCATGCTGCCGGACTGCATCGCGTACGACACGGCGCGCACCGGCCGCCGGCAGGCCGGCGTGTTCACCGGCCTGTGGACGGCGGGGGAGACCCTCGGCCTGGCCCTCGGGCCGGGCCTCTACGGCCTGGTGCTCCAGCTCAGCGGGTACGTCTCCTCCGACACCGGCACGGCCGCCGTGCAGTCCGACGCGGCCCGGCTCGGCGTGCTGCTGGGCTTCACGCTGCTGCCGGCCCTGCTGGTCGGCCCGCCCCTGCTCCTGCTGCGCCACTACACGCTCACCCGGGACGACCTGCTGACCGCCTCCGCCACCGGCCACCATGGGACCGGCCACCACGAGAAGGGCGTCACCGCCGCATGAACGACGACCAGGAGAACGGCCAGGACACCGGGCGGGCGTTGCCGGGGCATGGGCTGCCGGCCGAGCGGGTGCTCGGCGACATCACGGCGCTGCGCGCGGGGGACCGGCCCACGCACGGCGGGCGGCTCTTCGCGTACGTCTACGACCCCGCCGTGCCCGGCCTCGACGAGCTGACCGCCGCCGCCCACGCGAGCAGCGCGCACGTCAACGGGCTCGACCCGACGGCTTTCCCGTCGCTGCTGGCGATGGAGAACGCGCTGGTCGGGGCGGCGTCCCGGCTGCTCGGCGGCGGCCCCGGCACGGGCGCGCCGGACGTCGTCGGCAGCGTCACCAGCGGCGGCACCGAGTCGCTGATCCTCGCCGTGAAGGCCGCCCGCGACGCCCGCCCCGACATCGTCGCGCCCCGGATCGTCGTGCCGGTGACCGCCCACGCGGCGTTCGCCAAGGCCGCCCACTACCTGCGGGTGGCCCTCGATCCGGTGCCGGTCGACCCCGTGACGCTGCGGCCGTCCGCCGCCGCCGTGGCCGCCGCGATCGGCCCCGACACGGTGCTGGTGGCCTGCTCCGCCCCCTCGTACGCGCACGGCGTCGTCGACCCCGTCGCCGAGATCGCCGCGGTGGCCGCCGAGGCCGGGGTGCGCTGCCACGTCGATGCGTGCTTCGGCGGCTGGACGCTGCCCTGGCTGCGCCGCCTCGGCGAGCCGGTGCCGCCGTTCGACTTCGCCGTCGCCGGGGTCACCTCGATCTCCGTCGACCTGCACAAGTACGCGTACGCCCCGAAAGGCGTCTCCGTGCTGCTGCACCGCACCCCGGCGCTGCGCGCCCCGCAGTTCTTCGCGTACGCCGACTGGCCCGGCTACACGATGGTCAACCCGGTGATCGCCTCCACCCGCTCCGGCGGCCCGATCGCCGCCGCGTACGCCACCCTGCGCCACCTCGGCGAGGACGGCTACCTGCGGCTGGCGGCGGCGACCCGCGACGCGGTGGCCGGGCTCGCCGACGCCGTACGCGGCACCGGCGGCCTGCGGCTGCTGGCCGAGCCCGAGTCGACGGTGGTCTGCTTCACCTCCACCGACCCGACGCTGGACCTGTTCGTGCTGGTCGACGAGCTGACCGCGCGCGGCTGGCACACCCAGCCGCAGCTCTCGTACGCCGATCTGCCGGCCAGCGTGCACCTCACGGTGACCGCCGCGGTGGCCCCCCGGGTGGCGGAGTTCGGCCCCGACCTGGCCGACGCGGCGGCGGCGGCCCGGGCCGCCGGGCCGGTGAAGCTGCCCGCCGAGCTGACCGCGCTCGCGGCGACGCTGACCCCGGACGCCCTCACCCCGGAACTGGTCGCCGGCCTGGCCGCCGCCCTCGGCCTCGGCGGGGCGACGACGGGACCCGACGGCGCGGCGGCCGGTGTTGGTGGCGCGGCGGCTGACCCCGGCGGCGGTTTCGCGCCGGACGCCACCGTCAACGCCCTGCTCGACGCCGCCCCGCCGGCCCTGCGGGAGCGGCTGCTGGTCGAGTTCGTCGGCCTGCTGCAACGCCCCACGTACTGAGCTGCCGCTGAGCTGCTCCTTGCGCTGCCCCGGCGGTGCGGGGCGGCGGCTGTGGTTGACTGGCGCGGGAGAGAGGGGGCGATCGTGCAGCTGCCGGCAGTGCTCGGGGAGCCGATCCGGTTCGTGCTGAACTGGGGCCGCCGCTACTCGCTGTGGGTGTTCAACTTCGGCCTGGCCTGCTGCGCGATCGAGTTCATCGCCACCAGCATGGGCCGGCACGACTTCATCCGGCTGGGCGTGATCCCGTTCGCCCACGGCCCCCGCCAGGCCGATCTCATGGTGGTCTCCGGCACGGTCACCGACAAGATGGCCCCGGCGATCAAGCGGCTCTACGACCAGATGCCCGAGCCGAAGTACGTCATCTCCTTCGGCGCGTGCTCCAACTGCGGCGGCCCCTACTGGGACTCGTACTCGGTGACCAAGGGCGTCGACCAGCTCATCCCCGTCGACGTCTACGTGCCGGGCTGCCCGCCCCGCCCGGAGGCGCTGCTGCACGGCATCCTGCGCCTGCAGGAGAAGATCGCCGCCGAGCAGTCCGGCATCGGCGGCGTCCCCCGCCCCGACCCCCTGGCCTCCCCGGCCGACGCGGCTTCCCCAACGTCCCCCGCCGTCGCCCGGCCGCCCCGCCCGGTGAACTCGCTGACCGCTCCGCCGGTCCGCCCGCCGACCACGGCCTAGGGGCACCTGCCGCCAGGTCCGGCATGCGCGGGGGCGCCGCAGCCGGGTCGTCCGCAGCGCCCGCTGCCCACCCCGGTCGTCACCGCTGCCGTGACAGAGCGCGATACCGCCGTGGTGGCAACACGCTGAAGCCCGTCCCTTTGCTCTGCACCCGCCGACGCAACGCTCGCGCACTGTAACCGACTGCTGTCCGCCGATATCCATGCGTGATGGTCTATGTAAGCAGCTCTGCTTGGGTGATGCGTGGGTGGGTGCAGAGCAAAGGGAGCCGTGGAGGTCTTGCCCGGTTGGGGCGTCGTCACGCGGCGTTGCACTCGCGGGGCCTCCGCCCGCGGCGCGGCGGCCAGCACGCAGGGTGGTGGCGTGTCGTGACCCGTGTGCGCCGGAGGGCGGGTGGGCCAGGGCAGGGCCGAGGTCGAGGGCAACGCCGGGGCTGGGGCCAGGGGCCGGGTGGGACCGGTGGCGGACTGGGGTTAGCCTGCGGCCATGAACCAGTCTGCGGACCAGCGTTCCGCTTTCATCGTCGACGTGCTGACCGAGGAGTTCGGCGCGTCGATGGCGCTCGACCCGGCGGCGTTCCGCCGCAAGTTCCGCAAGATGGCCGCCTCGCCGTTCGCCTTCTACCGGGGCAGCGCCTCGCTCTTCTACGCCGACCAGCGCGGCGACTTCGCCGACGACGCGTTCCTCGACGAGCGCACCAGCCGGGTGTGGATCCACGGGGACCTGCACGCGGAGAACTTCGGCACCTACATGAACGCCTCCGGGCGGCTCGTGTTCAACGTCAACGACTTCGACGAGGCGTACGTCGGGCCGTTCTCCTGGGATCTGCGCCGCCTGGCCGCCAGCGTCGCCCTGCTCGGGTACGCCAAGGCGCTCTCCGACCGCGCGATCGGTGACCTGGTCGCCGGCTTCGCCCGGTCGTACCTGACGGAGCTGCGGGCCATCGCCGCCGGTGGGGACGACGCGATCGGCTCGATCACCCTCGACAACGCCGACGGGGTGCTGCGCCGGGTGCTCCAGCAGGCGCGGCTCAACACGCGGGTGGACCTGCTCGCCGCGCAGACCACCGTCGACAGCTACGAGCGGCGGTTCTCCCTCGGCGACGGGGTGTACGAGATCGACGGCGGCACCCGGGAGAAGGTCTGCGCCGCGTTCGCCGACTACCTCGACACCCTGCCGGAGTCGTCGGCGAAGCTGCGCCCGGTCTCCGCGCACATCAAGGACGTGGTGCTGCGCAAGGGGGTGGGCATCGGCTCGGCCGGGCTGCCGTCCTACAACCTGCTGCTGGAGGGGCACACCGAGGCGTTGGAGAACGACGTCGTCATCTACATGAAGCAGGCCCAGGTGCCGGCGGTGGCCCGGCACATCGACGACGAGCGGGTGCGGTCGTACTTCCGGCACCAGGGGCACCGCACGGCGGAGTCGCAGCGGGCGCTCCAGGCGCACGCCGACCCGTGGCTGGGCTTCACCGAGCTGGACGGGGCGGGCCAGCTCGTCGCCGAGGTCTCCCCGTACGCCGCCGACCTGGACTGGTCGGACGTCAACGAGCCGGAGCAGCTGGCCGGGGTGCTGGCCGACCTGGGCCGGGCGGTGGCCCGGATGCACTCGGTGGCCGACGACGAGTCCAGCCACGACCTGGTCGACTACTCCACCGAGGAGGCGATCGTCGCCGCCGTTGACGCCGACCCCGACGGGTTCGTCGCCGGGCTGGTGGAGTTCGCCCACGCGTACGGGCTGCGGGCCCGCGAGGACCACCAGCTCTTCGTCGACCTGTTCCGCAACGGCCGGCTGCCCGGCGTCTGAGCGGGGCCGGGGCGGGGCTGGCGCAGCAAGGCCGCTCAGCGGGTGAAGTCGAGCACCACCTTGATGTCGTCGCCGGTGGAGGTGTACGCCTCGGCGTACGCCGCCACCGGCACCCGGCGGGTGATCAGCGCGTTCAGCCAGGACTGGTCGGCCTGGGCGAGCGCCGTGGCGGCCAGGTCCCAGTGCCGGCGGTTGGCGTTCACCGAGCCGAACACCACGTTGTTCTCCAGCACCAGCTCCCGGTTGAGCGCCCCGGCGTCGAAGTCGAGGGTCCGGCCGCCGCTGGACACGCCGGTGAGGCAGACGATGCCGGTCGGCCCGGCCTTGCACATCGTGTCCAGCACGACCGACGGGGCGCCCGTGCACTCCACCACCACGTCCGGGTCGAGGTCGAGCTGACCCACCGACCCCGTGTGGTACGTCGCGCCGAGCGCCCGGACCAGGTCCGGCTTCGGCCCGGTCTCGGCGCGGTCCAGCACGTGCACGGCAAGCCCGCGCTGGGTGGCCAACAGTGCCGCCAGCAGGCCGATCGGGCCGGCGCCGGTGACCAGCACGGTCTGCGGCTGCCACTCGGCGCGGGCCCCGATGCGCTCGATGTGGTCCCACGCCTTCGCGACCACGCTGGTCGGCTCCAGCAGCATCCCCACGGGGGCGAGGGCCGGGTCCAGCCCGACGGCGAAGCGCGGCTGCACCCGCCACCGGTCCCGGGCGAAGCCGGGCAACCCCTTGATGCCGTGCTCGGTGTATTCGCCGTTGCGGCACATGTCCCATTCGCCGACCGCGCAGTTGGCGCAGGGCACCGGGTCGGGGTGCCGGACGATGCCGACCACCAGGTCACCGGGGTGCAGGGTGCCGCTCGGGTCCTCCAGCACCCGGCCCAGCGACTCGTGCCCGAGCACCAGGGTCGACGCCCCGGGCGGGGCCTCGCCGAAGGTGCCGTCGACGATCTCGTGGTCGGTGCCGCAGATCCCCACGGCCAGCGCCTCGACGAGGATCGCCCCCTCCTCGGCGTGCGGCTCCGGGTGGTCGTCGACGAGGCGCAGCGAGTTGCGGACTCCCGGGGTGACGGTCACGGCGTGCACGACCCTCATCTTTCCCCGCCTGGCGCGCCGCCGCCCGGCAAAACCGCCATCCGGTACGCCGCCGCCCGGCCCAACCGCCATCCGGCCCGCCACGGGGGACCGGCGTCGGCCATAGGATCAGCGGCATGACTCCCGAAGAGGTCGGCCAGCGGCTGGTGGCGCTGCTCGCGCCCGTCGAGGCCACCGCGTCGGTGTCCGGCGGCCAGGCGCACGCGCGGGCCACCGTCGACGTACCCCCGGCGAGCTGGCGGGACGCGCTGCGCGCGGCCCGGGACGACGCCGAGCTGGCCTGCGACTTCTTCGACTGGCTCTCCGCCGTCGACCAGCTCGCCGACGGCTGCGAGGTGATCGTCCACCTGTGGTCGACCGGGCGCCGGCACGGCCTGCTGCTGCGCACTCGGGTGCCGTGGGACGTGCCCCGGGTGGATTCGGTCGTCGATCTCTACCCCGGCGCGGGCTGGCACGAGCGGGAGACGTTCGAGATGTTCGGCGTCGACTTCCCCGGCCACGGCGAGCTGCGTCCGCTGCTGCTGCCGCCGGAGTTCGAGGGGCACCCGTTGCGCAAGGAGTTCGTGCTCGCCTCCCGGGTGGCCAAGCCGTGGCCGGGCGCGAAGGAGCCGGGCGAGTCGACGGCCGGCGGCGGCCGTCGTGCGGTGCGCCCGCCGGGGGTGCCGGCTCCGGGGGAGTGGGGGCCGACGCCGGCGGGGGGTACGGCCTGATGCCCGACTGGTTGGAGGCCGTGCTGCGGGTGGTCGGCGTGCTGGTGGCCTTCCTCACCCTGCCGCTCGTCGTCGGGCAGGCCGAGCACAAGGTGATGGCGCACATGCAGGGCCGGCTCGGCCCGATGTACGCGGGCGGCTTCCACGGCTGGGCCCAGCTCGTCGCCGACGGGGTCAAGTTCGTGCAGAAGGAGGACGTGACCCCGCGCGACGCGGACCGGGCGGTGTTCCGGCTGGCCCCGGTGGTGGCCCTGGTGCCTTACCTGCTCGCCCTGCTGGTGATCCCGCTGGGGCCCGGTGACCTGGTGGGTCAGCCGCTGGACATCGGCCTGTTCTTCGTGCTGGCCGTGGTCGGGGTGGGCGTGGTGGCGGTGCTGATGTCGGCGTGGGCGTCGGCCAACAAATACAGCCTGCTCGGCGGGCTGCGCGGGGCCGCCCAGCTGCTCGGCTACGAGCTGCCGCTGGTGCTGGCCGCCGCGTCGGTGGCGATGGCGGCCGGCACGCTGAGTCTGCCCGGCATCGTCGAGGCGTGGCGGCCCTGGTGGCTGCTCTGGCAGGCGCCCGCGATGATCGTCTTCTTCGTCGCCGGGCTGGCCGAGATCCGCCGCCCCCCGTTCGACATGCCGATCGCCGACTCGGAGCTGGTCTTCGGCTATATGACGGAGTACACGGGGCTGCGCTTCGCGTTCTTCCTGCTCGCCGAGTACGTCGGCATCGTGGTGATCGCCGCCCTGACCACCGTGCTCTTCCTGGGCGGCTGGCAGGGCCCGTTCGCCGACGCCCAGCTCGGCTGGCTGTGGACCCTGCTGAAGGTCTTCGCCGTCTCGTTCGTGATCATCTGGCTGCGGGTGTCGTACCCCCGGTTGCGCGAGGACCAGCTCCAGCGGCTGTGCTGGCTGGTGCTGGTGCCCGCCTCCCTCGCCCAGCTCGTCCTCACGGCCGCCGTCCGCATCGCGCTGTAGGTGTAAGGAAGGGCCCCCTGTTAACGCTTTCTGTTGTACAGGGGGCCCTTCCTTGCACCTCACGCGGCGGTTACGGGGCGGCGTAGAGCAGGCGGTTCGGCGAGCCGGTGCCCGGGTTGCTCACCACGCCGGTGGTGGCGGCGGCGATCAGCGCGCTCTTGGCCTGCGCGAGCGTGGCCGTGGGGAACTGCTGCCGGTAGCGCGCCATCCACCCCGTGACGTGCGGCGCGGCCATCGAGGTGCCCGACCAGCCGGAGGCGACGGCGGTGTTCGAGGCGATGCCGGCGGAGGTGATGTCCACGCCGGGGGCGAAGACGTCGACGCAGGTGCCGTAGCTGGAGAACGACGCCCGGGTGTCCGTGACGTCGGTCGCGGCGACGGTGACGCCCCGGGGCGAGCGGGGGCCGTTGGTGCAGGCGTCGGTGTTGAAGTTGTTGGCGATGAAGACGGTGTGCACGCCCGCGTCGATCAGGTTCTCGGCGGCGGTGTTGGGGGTGGTGCCATAGCCCTGGAGGCTGAAGTTCGCCACCGAGACCGGGTCGTGGTGGGCGGCGATCCAGTCCATGCCCTCGATCAGGTCCGTCGTCCAACCGGAGTTGTCGCACTGGAGGACCCGGACGGCCTTGATGGTGACGGCCTTGGCGACCCCGTACGTCGCGCCGCCGACGGTGCCGGCGACGTGCGTGCCGTGGCCGTGGCAGTCGTTGGTGCCGTTGCCGTCGCCGACCGCGTCGTAGACGCCGCTGGCCCGGCCGCCGAAGTCGACGTGGCTGGCCCGGATGCCCGAGTCGACCACGTAGACCGTGACGCCGGAGCCGGTCGACGGGTAGCCGAAGCTGTTGTTCAGCGGGAGGTTGTGCTGGTCGATGCGGTCCAGCCCCCAGGACGGCGGGTTCGACTGGACGGCAGACGTCGAGAAGTCGTCGGTCACGCCGCCGTGGATGCGGCTGTCCCGCTCGACGTACGCCACGGCGGGGTCGGCGCGCACGGTGGCGAGGGCGGCCGGGGGCAGGTGGGCGGCGTACCCGTCGAGGACCCGCGTGTAGCGGTTCAGCACGGTGCCGCCGGCGCGCTCGGCGACGGTGGCGGCCCGTGCGGTGCGGGCGGTGCGCGCGGCGCGGTCGGTGCCGGCCGGCGGGTCGGCGAGCACCACGATGTACCGGTCCGGCGCGGCCTCCGGGCCGCCCGGGCGCAGCGGGGCGGGCGCGGGACGGCTGGGCTCCGCCGCACCCGGGGCCGCCGACGCCGGTACGGCGAGGGTGGTGACGAGTGCACCGGTGATCATGCCGGCGAGTACGCCGAGGCGTACCGTTCTGCGACCTGGCTTCCGCAAGGCTGATCTCCTCCATTGTGGACCTCCTGCGCCGAACACCGGCGAGGGCCGGCGGCGCATGCCACTCAAGTTGATCAGCTTGAATTGAAGCGAGTGTTAACCAGTGGAGATTGTCGATTAATTCGGGGTGCCCGGAGAAACCCCGGCTCAGCCCAGCGGGGTGTGCGCCGGGTCGACCCGCTCGGCGGGCGGCGGGGGCGGCGGCGGGGTGCCGTCACCGAAGGGCCGGCCGCCGAGGGCCTCCCGGCCGTGCGGGGTGAGCCAGTTCGCCAGGTCCGGGCCGAGCGGGACGACACCGGTCGGGTTGATGTCCCGGTGCACCTCGTAGTAGTGCCGCTTGACGTGGTCGAAGTCGATCGTGTCGCCGAACCCGGGGGTGGTGAACAGGTCCCGGGCGTACGCCCACAGCACCGGCATCTCGGCCAGCTTGCTCCGGTTGCACTTGAAGTGGCCGTGGTAGACCGGGTCGAAACGGACCAGCGTGGTGAACAGCCGCACGTCGGCCTCGGTGATCGTGTCCCCGACCAGGTACCGCTGCCCGGACAGCCGCTCGCTCAGCCAGTCCAGCCGGTCGAACAACCGGCGGTACGCCGTCTCGTACGCCTGCTGACTGCCGGCGAACCCGCACCGGTAGACGCCGTTGTTGACGTCGGCGAAGACCACGGCGTTGACCTCGTCGATCTCGTCGCGCAGCCGGGACGGGTAGAGCTCCGGCGCGCCCTGCCGGTGGTATGCCGTCCACTCCGTCGACAGGTCCAGGCTCATCCGGGCGTAGTCGTTGGTCACCACCTGCCCCGTCGGCACGTCCACCATCGCCGGCACGGTGATGCCCCGCTCGTAGCCGGGGAACCGCTTGAAATACGCCTCCTGGAGGCGCTCGATGCCGAGCACCGGGTCCCGCCCGCCAGGGTCGAGGTCGAACGTCCAGCTCCGGGCGTCGTGCGTCGGCCCGGCCACGGCCATCGAGAGGGCGTCCTCCAGGCCGAGCAGCCGGCGCACGATGATCAGCCGGTTGGCCCAGGGGCAGGCGCGGCTGACCGCCAGCCGGTAGCGGCCCGGCTCGACCGGCCAGCCGTCCCGCCCGTCGGCCGTGATCCGGGTGGCGATGTACCGCTGGTCCCGGGTGAACTCCCCACCGGGCTCCACGTACTTCCCGCCGGGTTCCGCACCGCTCGCGCCGGGCCCGGTGCCCTTCCCGCCCGGCTCCAGCCCCTTGCCACCGGTCGTCGCGCCTGCCTCGTCGCCCACGTCGCCCCTGCTTTCCGCCTCGCCGTCTCCGTCGTCCGTCCCATCTTGACCGATCCGCAGCTCCCGGACCCGCCTTCGGCGGGCAGCAAACCGCGCGTGGCTAGGCTTCCCGGGTGAACGACGTGAACGACGTGGAGGCGGCGGCCCGCCGCTTCGTCGCCGACGTGTGGAACGCCCGGCGCGAGGAGTCCGCGTACGAGCTGGTCGCGGCGGGCTGCCCCGGGCTGGGCGGGACGGGCCCGGAGGCGGTCCTGGCCTGGCACCGGGAGCGGCGGGCGGCCTTCCCTGACCTGCGCTACAAAATCGTGGACGTGGTGGCCGCCGACGACCGGGTGGCCGTACGCTGGCGGGCCGCCGGCACCCAGGCCGGCCCGTTCGGGCCGGTGCCGCCCACCGGGCGGGTGGCGAGCTTCTCGGGGGCGACGTTCCTGCGCTTCGACCCGGCGGGCCGGATCGTCGACGTGTGGCACGCCACGGAGCTGTTCCAGCTCCTCCAGCAGCTTGGCGTCGAGATGCTCCCGCCGCTCACAGGTGCCGGGGCGTGATCCGGGCGATCGACAGGTTCACCGGGAACGGCTCGCCGGTGTCGACGTACTTCGTCCAGCGGCCGGTCTCCGTGTAGACCTCGTTCACCGGGTCGATCCGGTGGGTGTGGACGACCACCTCGCCGTCGCCGGTCTCCACCCGCCAGTAGAACGGGATGCCGGCCTGCGCGTAGAGGGCCGGCTTGAGCACCCGGTCGATCGAGCGGGTGCTCGGGGAGACGATCTCGACGGCCAGCACCACCTCGTGCGGCGCGTACCGCGACGGCGAGCGCCGCGCGGCCTCCGCCGTGGTGACCAGCACGTCCGGGATGAAGGAGCGGGTCCGGTTGATCCGCACCTCGACGCTCTGGGTCACGTCGTACTCGTCGGGGCACTCCTCTTCGAGCGCGACGCCGAGCCGCGCGGCGATGGTCTGGTGGATGCGGGTGGGGGAGGGGGACACGAGCAACACTCCGTCGAGCAGTTCGCGGCGACGATTGTCCTCGGGCAGCCCGTCGAGGTCGTCGGTCGTCCACCCGCCCTCGGGCGGGAAGTCGCTCTGCAACGCGGCGGTCATGGGCTGCTCCTTCCCGGTGCGTCGTTCTCCCCGGCTCACCGTAAGGCGCGAAGGGCCGGGTGGTGGTCGCGCGCGCCGGGGGCACAGGGCAGGATGGGCGGCATGGGCGAGACGAACGAGCGGGGCGTGCCCGGCGCGGGGCTGGCGAAGGGGCTGGCGGTCACGCTGCGCACGATGACCCGCCGCTCGACCACCCAGCAGTACCCGGACGTGGCCCCCGAGCTGCCGCCCCGCTCCCGGGGCGTGATCGCGCTGCTGGCCGAGAACTGCACCGTCTGCATGCTCTGCGCCCGCGAGTGCCCCGACTGGTGCATCTACATCGACTCGCACAAGGAGGAGGTGGCGGTGCCCGGCGCCGCCCGCCCCCGCCAGCGCAACGTGCTCGACCGGTTCGACATCGACTTCTCGCTCTGCATGTACTGCGGCATCTGCGTCGAGGTCTGCCCCTTCGACGCGCTCTACTGGTCGCCCGAGTTCGAGTACGCCGAGTACGACATCCGGGACCTGCTGCACGACAAGGACCACCTCGGCGAGTGGATGGCCACCGTCCCGCCGCCGCCCGCGCACGACCGCAACGGCGAGCCGGCGAAGGAGGAGGCCACCGCCGCGCGCAAGGCCGCCGCCCCCGCCACCCCGACCGCGGGCGGGGCCCCGTGACCGGTGCGGACGTGCTGCTGCTCGCCCTCGGCGCGGTGGCGGTCGGCGCGGGCGCGCTGGTGGTGACGACCCGCCACCTGGTCCGCGCCGGCCTTTACCTGGTGGTCTGCCTGGGCGCGCTGGCCGGCGTCTACCTGGTGCTCGCCGCCGAGCTGGTGGCCTGGGTTCAGGTGCTGATCTACGTGGGCGCCGTGGTGGTGCTGCTGCTGTTCGCGGTGATGCTGACCCGCGCCCCCATCGGGGCCTCCGACGACCTGGACCGGCCGGGCTGGCCGGCGGCCCTGATCGGCGGCGGCGCCGGCCTCGGGCTGGCCGCCCTGCTGGTCGACGCGTTCCGCTGGACCCGGGTGGACCTGCCCGCCCCGGGCACCGCCGAGCGCCTCGGCGAGCAGGTGTTCCGCACCTGGGTGCTGCCGTTCGAGGTGCTGTCGGTGCTGCTGCTGGCCGCCCTGGTCGGCGCGGTCGTGCTGTCCCGCCCCGACATCGGCCGACGCGCGGCCGACGGTCGGGGCCCCGGCGCGGCAGGCGGCCAGGGTCCGGGCGCGGCAGCCCGCCGGGGCCCCGGCACGGGAGACCGCTCGTGAGGCCCGTCATCCCGTACGTCACCGCCGCACTCCTGTTCGGCCTCGGCGTGTACGGCGTGCTGCGCCGCCGCAACGCGGTGCTGGTGCTGATGGCGGTGGAGCTGATGCTCAACGCCGTCAACCTGATCCTGGTCACCGCCGACGCCACGGTCCGGGCGCAGCTGCCGCACGCGGGGCAGGTGTTCGCGTTGTTCGTGATCGTGCTGGCCGCCGCCGAGATCGGCGTGGGGCTGGCCATCGTGCTCCAGCTCTACCGGCTGCGGGCCAGCGTCGCCATCGACGAGGTGCCGCTGACGGAGCCGTCGGCCGGGCGGCCGGACGAGCCGGCGGGCACCGGCCCGGGGGAGACCACGACTGCCGGTGAGGTGACCCGGTGACCGGCCTGCTCGGCGCGCTGCTGCCCGCCGTACCCCTGGTGGCGGGCCTGGTCGGGTTGCTGCTGCCGCCCGCGTCGCGCGGCGCGGGGTCCGGGGCGGATCCGGCCCGCCGGGTCGCCGTCGGGCTCGGCGTGGCCGGCGCGGCCGGTGCGCTGCTGGTCGCGGTCGCGCTGCTGGCCCGGGTCGGCCCGCCCGTGGAGACCTCGACCACCTGGATCGACCTGGGTGGGCTGCGGGTCACCCTCGGCGTCCGGCTCGACGGCGCGGCGGCCCTGGTCGCCGTCGCGGTGGCCACGGTGGCCCTGGCCGTGCAGGTCTACTCGGTCGGCTACCTGCGGGGCGGCGGCCAGCACGACGAGGCCGGCGCCGACGTCGACCACCGTTACCCGCCGTACGCGGCGCAGATCAGCCTCTTCACCGCCGCGATGCTGCTGGTGGTCGTCGCCGGTGACCTGGTCATGCTGCTGGTCGGCTGGGAGGTGATGGGCCTCTGCTCCTACCTGCTCATCGCCCACGACCGCCGGCTGCCCGGCGCGCCGGCCGCCGCGATGAAGGCGTTCCTGGTCACCCGCGTCGGCGACGTCGGCTTCCTGCTCGGCATCGCCCTGCTCGGCGTCTCGGCGGGCAGCTTCCGCATCGCCGACGTGCTCGCCCACGACCACGCCGCCGGCACGCTCACCGCCGCCTGCCTGCTG
The DNA here is from genome assembly GCF_042670805.1 of Micromonospora sp. NPDC057141. NCBI lineage: Bacteria > Bacillati > Actinomycetota > Actinomycetes > Micromonosporales > Micromonosporaceae > Micromonospora > Micromonospora sp. NPDC057141. The sequence goes on from NZ_JBHUVA010000019.1 coordinate 72,379, forward strand.
CTGCTCGCCGGGGTGGCCGGCAAGAGCGCCCAGCTCCCGCTGCACACCTGGCTGCCCGACGCGATGGCCGGCCCCACCCCGGTCTCCGCGCTGATCCACGCCGCCACCATGGTCGCCGCCGGGGTCTACGCGGTCACCCGCCTCTACCCGCTGTTCGAGCGGGCCCCGGCGGCGCTGGCCGCGCTCGGGGTGCTGGCCTCGGTGACCCTGCTGCTCGGCGCGCTCGCCGCCACCGCCCAGGACGACCTGAAACGGGTGCTGGCCTGGTCGACGGTCTCCCAGCTCGGCTACATGACGGGTGCGCTGGCCGTCGGCGCGCCGAGCGCCGCGCTGTTCCACCTGCTCACCCACGCCGCGTTCAAGGCGCTGCTGTTCCTCGCCGCCGGCGCGGTGATCCACGCCCTCGGCACCGCGCTGCTGTCCCGCATGGGCGGCCTGCGGTCGACCATGCCGGTGACGTTCTGGTGCACGGCGCTGGGCCTCGGCGCGCTGGCCGGCGTCCCGCCGCTGGCCGGCTTCTGGAGCAAGGACGGCGTGCTCGCCGCCGCCGAGGCCGCCGCGCTCGACTCCGCCGGCCCGGCCCCCGCCTGGGTGGGCTGGCTGGTGTGGCTCGCCGGGCTGGCCGGCGTCGCCGTCACCGCCTGGTACGCCACCCGGCTGCTGCTGCGCGCGTTCCTCGGCGCGGCCCGGCCGCCGCTGCCCCCGCACGACCGGCCGATCTCGCTGCACCCGCACGACCCGCCGGCCGTCATGCGGGTGCCGATGCTGCTGCTCGCGGTGCCGGCCGCGCTGCTCGGGCTCGCCGCGTTCTGGCCGGCGTTCACCGGCCGGCTCGGCGCGACCGAGGGGGAGTGGACCCACGTCGGCCCGGCGCTGCTGCTGCCGTTGGCGCTGCTCGCCGCCGGGGCCGCCCTGGCGTGGGTCGGCTGGCGGCGGGACCGGGCCGCCGACCCGGCCCGCGTCCTCGGCCCGCTGGGGCCGGTGTTCGCGGCCGGTTTCCGGCTCGACGACGTGCAAAACGCCCTCGTCGTACGCCCGATCGTCGCCCTCGCCCGGTTCGCCCGCGCCGCCGACGAGCGGGTGGTCGACGGCGCGGTGGAGGGCACCGGCCGGGGCGCGCACGGCCTCGGCGGGGCGCTGGCCGGGCTGCACCGGGCCGCGCTGCCCCGGGCGGTCGTCGGGGTGCTGGCCGGGGCGCTGCTGATCGGCCTGGCCGCCGTGCTGATCGGGGGAGCCGGATGAGCCTCGGACAGGTCCTGCTCGTCGCGGCGCTGGCCGTCCCGGCCCTCGGCGCGGCCGTGGTCGCCCTGCTGCCCGGGGACCGGGCGGCCCGGGTCGTCGGCACGGTCGCGGCCGGGCTGACCCTGCTGGCCACCCTGCCCCTGGCCACCGGCGACCGGGGCTGGACGGCCTACGGCGTCGCCCCGGCGGTGCGCCCCTGGCACCGGCTCGACCTGCCCTGGGTGCCCGCCCTCGACCTGCGCTTCCACCTGGGCGTCGACGGCATCTCCTACCCGCTGGTCGTGTTGACCGCGCTGCTCACGCTGCTCTGCTGCGCGTACACCCTGTGGAGGGTGCCCGACGGCGGCGGCAGCGGCCGGGCCCTCGTCGCGTTGCTGCTGGTCGTCGAGGTCGGCATCCTCGGCACCTTCCTCGCCCTCGACCTGGTCCTGTTCTTCGTGTTCTTCGAGGTCGTCCTGCTGCCGATGTACGCGATCATCGCCGGCTGGGGCGGGCCCGACCGGCGGCGGGCGGCCCGCAAGTTCGCCCTCTACACGCTGCTCGGCTCGGTGCTGCTGCTCGTCGGCGTCTACGTCGTGGTGGCCGCCGCCGGCACCGCCGACCTCGTCGCGCTCACCGGCGGGACGGGCCTGTCGCGGGGCACCCAGCTCGCGGCGTTCACCCTGCTCGGGCTCGCGTTCGCGGTGAAGAGCCCGCTGTGGCCGCTGCACTCCTGGCTGCCCGACGCGCACACCCAGGCACCCACCGTCGGCAGCGTCATTCTCGCCGGGGTGCTGCTCAAGATGGGCACGTACGGGCTGATCCGCGTCGCCGTCGGGGTGGCCCCGCAGGGGGCCCGCTGGGCGGCCCCCGTGCTCGGGGTGCTCGCCGTCGCCGCCATCATCGTCGGCTCGCTGGTCTGCCTCGCGCAGGGCGAGCTGAAGCGGCTCATCGCCTACTCCAGCGTCGGGCACATGGGGTTCGTGCTGCTCGGGGTGGCCACGCTCACCGCCACCGGCCTCCAGGCCGCGCTGATCGGCAACGTCGCGCACGGGGTGATCACCGGCCTGCTGTTCTTCCTCGCCGGGGCGGTCAAGGACCGCGCGCACACCGGGGCGCTGGCCGAGCTGTCCGGGCTGCGGGAGACCGCGCCCCGCCTCGCCGGGCTGCTCGGCTTCGCCGCCGTCGCCTCGCTGGGCCTGCCCGGCCTCGCCGGCTTCTGGGGTGAGGCGTTCGCCGTGGTCGCCGCCATCGGGCGGGGCGGCCCGCTGTGGACCACCCTCGGCGTGCTCGCCGCGATCGGCGGGGCGCTCACCGCCGCGTACCTGCTGCGGCTGCTGCGCCGGGTCACCCACGGCCCGGCCAGCCCGGCGGTCGGCCGCATCGGCCCCGGCCTGGCCGCCGCCGAGTGGACCGCATGGGCCCCGCTGGTGCTCCTCGCCCTCGCCGTCGGCCTCGCCCCCACCCTGGTCCTCGGCGTCGCCGCCGACCCGGTGGCCGCCCTCGTGGGAGTGCTCAAATGAGTCTCGTGCAGAGCGTCGACAACGTGGCGCTGCTCCCGGCATACCTCGCCGCCGGCACCGCCGTGCTGGTGCTGCTGGCCGACCTGCTGGTGGCCCGCGCCGCCGCCACTGTCGCCGTGGCCGCCGCCGGGGCGGTCGCCACCGCGCTGGGCAGCGCGCTCGTCGGCGCGGGCGGGCCGCGCTCCACCTTCTGCGTCGCCGCCGACTGCTCGTACGTCTTCGGTGGCCGGGCCGCCCTCGTCGGGGCGCTGTTCGCGCTGCTCACCCTCGGGGTGCTGGCGCTGTCCGGGCCGGCGCTGCGCGCCGGGCAGTCGCCCGTCGGGGAATACTGCTTCCTCCTCGCCTGCTCGATGACCGGCGGCGTGGTGCTCGGCGCGGCCGGCGACCTGATCACCCTGATCGTGGCGCTGGAGACGTTGACCCTCCCGCTGTACGTGCTCGTCGGCCTGCGCCGGGGCAGCCTCGCCTCCGCCGAGGCGGCGGTCACGTTCTTCGTGGTGAGCGTCGTCGCCACCAGCGTCACCCTGCTCGGCGCGGCCCTGCTCTACGCGGTCACCGGCGGCCTGCACCTCGACCGGCTCGGCGCGCTGCTCGCCGGGCGTCCCGACCTGCTGGACGTGCCGCTGACCACGGCGGCGGTGGCGCTGCTGCTGCTCGGGCTGGCGTTCAAGGTGGCCGCCGTGCCGTTCCACGCCTGGGCCCCGGCCACCTACGACGGCGCGCCGCTGCCCGTGGCGGCCTACCTGTCGACTGCGTCGAAGCTGGGCGGCGTGGTGGCCCTGCTCGCGGTGGTGCAGCGGGCGCTGCCGGCCGAGACGACCGGCCCGGTGCTCGCCGGGCTCGCCGTGCTCACCATGACGGTGGGCAACCTGGTGGCGCTGCGCCAGCGCCGCACGGTGCGGCTGCTCGCCTGGTCGTCGGTGGCCCAGGCCGGCTACATCCTCGCCCCGCTGGGCGCGCTCGCGCTGGCCGCCGGCCGCACCGCCGACGCCCGCGCCGCCGCGTACGCCGCCGCCGTGGCGTACGCCGTCTTCTTCGTGGTCCTGGAGCTGGCCGCCTTCGCGGCGCTGGTGGCCCTGCGACCGGCCGGCGCCGACGGCGGCAGCCTCGACGACCTGCGCGGCGCGGCCCGGCGGCGGCCGTGGTTGGCGGCGGCGTTCGCGCTGGCCCTGGTCGGCCTGGCCGGGCTCCCGCCGGGGCTGGCCGGCCTGTTCGCCAAGGTGACCGTGGTCCGGGCGCTGCTGGACGGGGGCGCGGGCTGGCTCGCCCTGGTGGTGGCGGTGAACGCGGTGATCGGCCTGGCCTACTATCTCCGCCTCGCCGCCGGCCTCTATGCTCCGCCCGCCGAGACACCAGCTGGTGCACCCGTCGCCCGGCCGGCCTGGGCGGTGGTCGGCACCCTCGCCGTGGCCACCCTGGCCGCCGTGGCCGTCGGCTTCGCCCCGCAGCTCGTGCTGGACCTGGCCGCGCGCTGAGCAGTCTCCCGACCTCAGTGTTTGCGCAGGTCGATGCCAGGCAACTCACAGTCATGAGACGGATGGTTGGCGGGTACCGAGGTGTTGTACCGGTCGGCGGATCCCGCGTGATCCGCGCACCGAAGGAGCGATCGTGCATCACAACCGTCTGAAGACCGCAGCGCTGCTCGGCCTGCTGACCTCGCTGATCCTCGCGGTCGGCTACTGGTTCGGCGGCAGTGGCGGCCTCGTCGTCGCCGTCGTCGTCTCGCTGGTGATGAACGGCGTGACCTACTTCTACTCCGACAAGCTCGCGCTGCGCTCGATGCGGGCGCAACCGGTCAGCGAGGCACAGTTCCCCGACCTGTACCGGATGGTCCGCGAGCTGGCCACCGAGGCGCGGCAGCCGATGCCCCGCCTCTACGTCAGCCCCACCGCCCAGCCCAACGCGTTCGCCACGGGCCGCAACCCGGCCAACGCGGCGGTCTGCGTCACCCAGGGGATCACCGAGATCCTCGACTACCGGGAGCTGCGGGGCGTCATCGGGCACGAGCTGTCGCACGTCTACAACCGGGACATCCTCATCTCCAGCGTCGCCGCCGGCCTCGCCGGCATCATCACCATGCTGGCCAACCTCGCCTGGTTCATCCCGCTCGGCGGTGGCGACGACGAGGACGCCCCCAACCCGGTCGTGCTGCTGCTCACCCTGATCCTCGGCCCGCTCGCGGCCACCGTGATCCAGTTGGCGATCAGCCGCAGCCGCGAGTTCCAGGCCGACGAGTCGGGGGCCCGGCTCACCCGGGACCCGCTGGCCCTGGCCAGCGCCCTGCGGAAGATCCACCTGGGCACCCAGGCCCGGCCGCTGCCGGCCCAGGGGCAGCTCACCAGCACCGCCCACCTGATGATCGACAACCCGTTCAAGCGGGGCGGCGGCATCGCCGCGCTCTTCTCCACCCACCCCCGGATGGAGGAGCGGGTCGCCCGGCTGGAGCGGATGGCCGCCAGCGCCGGCCCCGTGCAGTTCCAGCGCTGACCCGTCCCGACCCCGACCCCGATCCCGCCCGCGCCCGGTCCGACCGGGCGCGGGCGTTTCGTCGGGGTACGCGGCGAGACGCGCACCATAACGTGTTCACTCGCGCCGGCTGCGGCGTTAGGGTCGGAACGTTTCCGGCTCGTTACATCTGTCGTTACATCCTTTCGTTGCACCCCTGGAGGTTCCCGTGGCCGCACTGCGCCAGTACGTGGGCGTGTGGCGGATCCCCGGCGCGCCGATGCTGCTCGTCCTCGGCGTCGTCGGCCGGCTCGGGATCGGCATGACGCCGCTGGCGCTGCTGCTCGTCGTGCAACAGGTCACCGGGCGCTACTCCCTCGCCGCCGTCGCCGGTGGCATCTACGCCCTCGCCGGGGCCGCGCTCAGCCCCGTCGCCGGCCGCGTCGCCGACCGGGTCGGCCCCACCCCCGTGCTGCTGGCCACCGCCGTCGCCCACCCCCTGGCGCTCGGCGGGCTGCTCTGGGCCAGCCGCGCCGACGCCGCCAGTCTCGCCCTGATCTACCTCGCCGCCGGGGTGGCCGGTGCCACGTACCCGCCGCTGACCGCCGCGCTGCGCGGCGCCTGGAACGACCTCACCGGCCCCACCACCGGGCGGTACCACCTGCGCAACACCGCCCTCGGCGCGGAGACCGCGCTCCTCGAAGTCGTCTTCGTGCTCGGCCCGCTGCTGGTGGCCGCGTTCGTCCTGATCGCCGACGCGGCAGCCGCCCTGATCGGCGCGGCCGTGGTCACCCTCGTCGGCACCGTCGCCGTCGCACTCGGCCGGGTCATGCGTGGCTGGCGTCCCCACCCGCAGGAGCACCACGCCCGGGGGCTCGGCCCGCTGCGCGTCGGCGGCTTCCCCGCCCTGCTGTTCTGCATCGCCGGCCTCGGCATCGCGTTCGGGGCCGCCGGGGTGATCGTCCCGGCGTTCGCCGGCAACCAGCCCACCGACGACCCGGAGAGCCTGGCCGGCGTCCTGCTCGCGGTCTGGGGCGTCGGCAGCGCCACCGCAGGCTTCTGGTTCGGCGTCCGCAAGCCCGCGGCCAACATGACCCGCCAGTTCGCCTGGCTGCTCGCCGCCGTCGCCGCCACCTTCGCCGTGTACGCGGTGATGCCCGGCCCGCTGGCCCTCGGCGTCGCGCTGATCGTCGGCGGGGCCGCCATCGCACCCGCGCTCACCCTGGAGAACACTCTCGTCGGGCGGATCGCCCCGGCCGGCATGCTGAACGAGGCGTACACCTGGGCGGTGACCATCATGGTCGCGTCCAGCGCCGCCGGCGGCGCGGTGGCCGGGCTGATCATCGACCACGCGGGCGGCGTGCCCTGGGCGTTCGTCTTCGCCGGTTCGGCCGTCGCCGTCGGGGCCGCCGTCGCCGCGCTGCCCGCCGGCCCCATCGCCCGCGCGGAGGCCACGGCGGTACGCGTCGAGCAGACCCTCGCCGCCTGAGCGGCGGCCTGCTGCTCGTGGCTCCGTGGGTTCCTCGGCGCGGCGTGGGCTGGTCAGCCGCTGCGCGGGGCGTACATGATGACGGCGACCCCGACCAGGCAGATGGCCGCGCCGACGAGGTCGTAGCGGTCGGGCCGGAACCTGTCGACGACCATGCCCCACGCGAGCGACCCGGCGACGAAGATCCCGCCGTAGGCGGCGAGGACGCGGCCGAAGTTCGGGTCGGGCTGGAACGTGGCGACGAAGCCGTAGACCCCGAGCGCGACCACGCCGCCCGCGACCCAGAGCAGCCCCCGGTGCTCCCGCCAGCCCTGCCACACCAGCCAGGCCCCGCCGATCTCGGCGAGGGCGGCGAGCAGGAACAGCAGGATCGAGCGGGCGACCGTCATGCGTCAGACCGTAGCCGTGCGGCCCCTCGTCAGCGGTAGTTGGTGAACTGGAGCGCGATGCCGAAGTCATCGCCCTTGAGCAGGGTGATGACGGCCTGAAGCTCGTCCTTCTTCTTGCCGGTGACCCGGAGCTGGTCGCCCTGGATCTGCGCCTGGACGCCCTTCGGGCCCTCCTCGCGGATCTTCTTGCTGATCGCCTTGGCCTTGTCCGAGTCGATGCCCTGGACCACCTTGGCGTCGATCTTGAAGATCTTGCCCGAGGGGCGCGGCTCGCCCGCATCCAGGGACTTCAGCGAGATGTTCCGCTTGACCAGCTTCTCCTTCAGGACGTCCAGGGCGGCCCGCACCCGCTCCTCGGTCTCCGCCTGGAGGCTGATCGCCTCCTCGCCAGACCAGGAAACCTCCGCGCCGGTGCCCCGGAAGTCGAACCGCGTCGAGAGCTCCTTCTCCGCCTGGCGGAGGGCGTTGTCGACCTCCTGCCGGTCGACCTTGCTCACGATGTCGAACGACGGGTTCGCTGCCATGCTGATGCTCCTGCTGTCCGGCGGTCAGTGCACGTACGCGCCGCCAACCAGCGGCACGACCCCCTGACGGTACCCGGTTGCGCTCACCCCGGGAGCAACCGCTATCCTTGGCTCCGCTGCCGCGCTCCGGTGCGGCGGTGACGCCCTGGCGGGTTGCCCGAGCGGCCAATGGGAGCGGACTGTAAATCCGTCGCGAAAGCTTCAGAGGTTCGAATCCTCTACCCGCCACCAGGTGCAGATGCGGCCCCTGACCAGCAGAGATGCTGATCAGGGGCCGTTTTCGTCGTAACGGCCGAGTCCTTCTGAATCCCGCCTCCTACGGCTCCCAGTGGGCACATGGTGGGCAGGTTGATCCAGCCGGCTGAGCGGCACGCTGAGGGCTCGAAGATCGACCGAGGGCCCTGGGGAGTGGGTACGCCCTACGTCGCGGTGGAGCTGGAGTCTCGGGCGCGCCTCGTGGTCGTACGCCTGGCGGTGGTTGGCCGTGGAAGTCAGACCGAGGGCAAGCCAGTCCGGGTTGTGGACTGGCGCGGCAGCCGGAAGCCCTGACCACGTGACCAGAGCAGCCTCGCCGGCTTCCGTCACGGTCTTGCTGGGCTCGTCCTCTGGTCGGTGGGGCGGTGCCTCCCGGCGGTCGTCGGTGGCTTCCCGCCCCGGCGCCGTAGGCGGCCGGGGCGGCTTACCAGCGGCCGGGCTCGCCGCCCCGCACCGCGCGAAGCGCGGTGCCTTGATCTAAAAGAGAACAATTCGGCAAGCTCGCTACGTCGGGCGCACATTAGCTGTTGATCACACACTGCCACGTCGGCATCAGGAAACTCGCCCAATGTGCACTGCCCTCCTCGACGATCCAGTAGGTCAGAACGAGGCATGCCACTCTTTGCGCCGATAACTAATGCATGGCTGGGAGAATAACGACGTACCCGCAAATCCACACGAACGCCGTAGAGCAAACCACGAACAGTATGACGTATCCCTCGTGCCACCGAAGTGCATTTCTTAGGCGCGGAGGATTCCTGAATCCGGGATAAACGATCTCGTCTGACAGCTCGCATTCCTCCTTACGGTAGTCAAGCCAACTCAGAATGCCGATCAGCAAAAGCAGTGTCGTAAAACTGGCGATAATGGTGAGCAGCCATAGCAATGCAACTAGACCCGAGCGTGCCACGTCTAGGTCAATCTCCCACTTCTTGTGGCCCACGAAGAGGGCTAAGCCGGCGCCGATAGTTGCAGTGGCCAACGTTTGATATAGCGCAAGAACCTTAAATGCATTCTCGTTTAGTGTGTGCAGTTGCTGAAGAATAAACTTGTATCTCTCAAGAGGTGCCGCATCGACCGTCAGGCGCCTACTCCTTAATTGTCGGCTATTGCCGAGCTGCCTGCGGGAGGCTGGAGCCTTTCTTTTTCGAGTCGTGAACTGTCTATTCAATGCGCACTCCAACCAACCTTCAGCATGGGGATGATTTAGCTACCCTTCATTACTCATTCGAACAGTGCTGTCCATTATCGGAGTCATTCGGCCGGACAAGATGGCTTGCATGGGAGCCGACCCGCCGGCCGTCAGGCAGGCTTCCCCACTCGTGATAGTGCGGGTGGGTCGGATCGTCTAAGGGATGAGAAATGTCTACGTTGGACAGAGCATTCGACACCCGGTGGTATTCCGCCATCTGTTCGTTGAGTTTTTGCCCCGCATCCCAAGATTCAGCGATGCAGTCAATAGCGTGCTCGTACATCATCCTAAGTGGCCGCGGCCAATGATCCCAATCGAATTCGATATCTGATTGGTGCATGCTATATCGAATCTGGTGGCTGAGTGGGATGCTTCCACCCATCTCTACGACCAAGACGTCATCATCCAGAAGGCTTAAGGGGTTTTCGACGTTCCTCCCGTGGAAGGCATTGTCGAAGGCGGCGTCTTGCAGAAGGCGTACCTCACGACGATCCCGCGCCCAATTCTTCACGCCTTGATCCGTCAGCCAACCTTGGCGCGTCCGACAGAAGGCCAACCCTCGGATATCAGCTCCTAGACTGAAAGCGTGGTAGGCGAACTCGGCTTGCAAATCGGGTGGCGGGTCCTCGGCGAGATAAAGGCGAACCTGCTCTGAAGCCCATGCATGTATGGCATGTCGGTCGGCGAAGGGCAAAGCCGTATCTCTTGCAGCACGCTTAGTTAGGCCGAGAAAAACTCCTAAAACACTGCCTACTGATGACTGTGCTCTCGCTCCATCGACAGTGATTGGGGCGCTAATTTTAGTGGCGGATACGGTGCTCCTTGCGGGCCTGATGGCAGCGCGGCCTAGCAGTTCTCCGGACACGTTTATGATTGGTCGCATGCGCTGCACGGTGTTTGATTCAACGTCTGTAATGCCAAAATATAGGCGACGGACTAGTTCATCAGAAGGAAGTGAAGTCCAGTCGCCCTCATTGATTACATTGACGTAGGCTCCGGAGTCGCTGCCAGCGTCTAGGTTTACGTCCAAGGTCGGAAACATCCACGCACAAAGCGTTGCAATATTCGTAACCTTATCGTCTAGGAGACGTCTCGGAATATTGCCCGCAAGCCGTACCGAGACTTCCGTTCCTCCATAGACGAGTCCCTCAGAGGCGGGCGTAGCCGGTCTAAGAATCGGTCGCGAGCTTAACCCTTCTTGAAATTCGAGCACGAAAGTCTCATCGATGCCGCGATCGAATCTACGAGAGGCGACTTGGACTTGGTCGCCCAGCATGAAAATAGAGAAGAATCCAATTCCGAACTTTCCGGTTGGAGTAAAACCGGCACTCATCAGGCCTGGCAAATCTCGTCGCGCTTCATCGGTAGACCAGTACGAAGTCCCGAAGTCGAGTAATGCGCCGCTCATGACTTCACGCGACATGCCGATGCCGTTGTCGCGCACAACGAGCCACTCGCCATCGTCCCTGTTTTCGATCGCTACCTGCACTCGGAGGCGAAGTTCACTCTGGTGCATCTGAAGTAGACGTCGGGCCCGAACGGCATCAGTGCCGTTGCTGATCAACTCCCGCAACGCCGCGCGCGGGCTATTCCCGTATAGTTGTTCTCCGCCGAGCTTTTGCACTAGATCGATGACGTTGCCTACACGAACCGATGCGTCGATTGGAAACCAATCTTGAGCAGGGATTAGCCTGGAGACCCGATCGAGGTCGTCAACATAGCCGACGGATCGCGCTGTAAAGCGTGGCCGTCCATTGTCTGCCAACAAGGTATCGCAAGACCTTAGCTCATGATCCACGACACGCAACGTCTCAATGCATAGCCACCACGCGCCGGCTTCGTCTGGTCCGAATGGCTGAGATGCCGTATACACCAGGCGATCATGATCAAGCCATGGTCGTTGTAACTTCTCCTGAAAGATCCAGTGCGGCCGCGAGTCCTTGTCTAGCTTCGTCAACGCTCGCAGAAATCCTGGCGCCCTGCGGTTGTCGATGTGCGACACATCCGCACTTCTCACAATGCACGCCAGCTTGAGTGGATCGATGGTCCACTCTCTTGGTAAATTACCAGGAGCGCCGATGATGGAGGAAAATTCTGCCGCTACTTTTGAGTGGGGCCACCAATGGCTGGCCGCGATCCGCCCGATGAGAACACCGTAGGTGTTTCTTAGGCCTGGATCAGCTATAAGAAAGTACTCCGAGGACTGCGGCCCTTCGCGGAAAGACTCCTGCGGAAGATTAGTGGCTTGGTGTGCATGGAGCTCTCGAAGTAGCTCCTGCTCCGCAGCGGAAAGAACTTCGTGTGGTGGAGAAGTGAGCTCTTCTGCGGAGGGTGACCGTCCCGTCCTCCGCTTGAAATGCGTGTATATAGTGTCACGCCAGCGAGGTGCTCCGACCGAGGCCTCAAGGCCACCAGGGAATGCTGCCTTGCTCATGGCTAGGTCGTGGACGAGGAAGGCGCACCCTAAGACAAAAGCCTCGAGCGGATTGATCGGATAATCTGGCCCGGCGATTAGGTCTGCAGACTCCCAGAGTGCGTCTGGATGTGTGATGTCGTGCAGGGTGAATTGTGGAAGGTCTCGCCGGATTTCTGCCGCAAGCACCGAAGCCTTTTCATGGCAGTGTTGATAGTTGGAGTGCAGCCGCTGGCGGGCGGCCTCCTGGTTTGCATTTCCGAGTGTGTCAACCAGGGTTCGGCGAAACATCTCGCTATCCAACGATGCCTCCACATCTACCATTCTCAGTGAGTTCAGTTATTCGACGCACGGGAATGGAAGTTGGACTTGGGCGGGCTTGTGTGCCCCCAGGTCAACAGACTATCGGCAAGAAGCGATCATTACGGCTTGAGTGAAAGCCCGTCGGCTATGAAGGGGGCCGCATGATATGCGATAGAGCCACTGAAATGGCCGACCGAGCGGCCGTTCGTGCGTCCGAGCTCGTCGACTACGGCGACGCAGGTGGCGTTGTCAGGGGCGATCGCAGCCGAGATCCGATGCCGGCACGTTCACAATACGGTGGCAGCCCAACCGTCCGGACTGATGCCGCGCAGCCATTGCCATAAATCGGGTGAATGCTCATTGATGACAGCTCCTACGTTTAATAGTGGCGGCAAAGTCTAGACCTCAAGATCGCGTGGGCAATGGTGCTGTCCGGAACCAGACAGAAGCTTGGCGGGTCGTGGTAGGTTCCGAGAAGTGCCGTACTGAAGTCTTGAACTGTCAACCTCGGCAAAGGATCTTCTATTCACCCGCTAGCCGGAGATCTGGTGTTCATCGAGCGAGTCACGATAGCCCCTTTGCTACTTCCCGATGCTCCGCATAACTCGTAGCCCTTCCTTCTGCACGAAGAGGGTTCATCGTTCGACGGCGGCTCCCTTGTGGTCGAGCTGGTAGCCGTCGAGCCAAACCCAGTGGTCATAGGTGGGCCAGTCGAGTACGCGGATGACGCGGAACATGATGGGGCGGATAAACTGGACGCTTGCGGCACGGGTGAGGTGTACGACGTCACCGGCCTTGGGGAGGGTCACAGCCATCGTCCGTTGAGTGCGCGGTATCGGCGCCAGGCCCAGATGCGGGAGCGGGCGGCGACAACCATGGGGCAGAAGCCGGTGGTCGTGCATTTCCAGCACTTGTTGCGCCGGTGGTAGTCGAGGCAGTAGGCGGCGGACTGGACCTTCTGCCGGCGTGACAGCTTCGGCCGGAAGCGGCGCCGCTTAAACGGGGTGCGCACGCTGCCGCGGGCTCCTTGATATCCCTTGTCCGCGAAGGTCATCACGTCGGCGCTGGTCAGGGCGTCGATGATGCCGTGGGTGCGGGCGGCGGTCAGATCATGCGTCGAGCCGGGCAGCGCGGCCGAGGCCCAGACGAGACGCCCGGCCGCGTCGGCGATGACCTGCACGTTCACTCCGTGACGCTTGTTCTTCCCGGAGTAGTACGGCTTCTGGTTGGCGACCCGGTCGATCGGGATCAGGGTGCCGTCGAGGATTGCGTAGGCGAGCAGCCGGATCCTGGTCATGGCCGTGGCCAGGTCGTCGGCGGTCGCGAGCAGGTCGATGGCCTCGCGGACATAACGCCAGGCCGTCGTGACGCCGATCTCGAATCCGGCGGCCAGGCGGGTCAGGGTGTCGCCGTTGCGCAGGTGGGCCAGTGCGAGCAGGGCTTGCCGGCCGGGATCGAGGCGTCGCCACCGGGACCGTCGCTGCTGGCGGCGGGTTCGGATGAGGGCGGCGAGGTGGTTCAGGCTGCGGGTGGACAACGGAATCGTGGCAGGGTAAGACAGCACAGCGAGGCTCCCGGTTGGGGCATCTGATCTTGGTCGATTGCTGTCTTACCGGGAGTTTCGTCCTACATGGACATCGGCCTCCCGCGCCGCCCGTGACCTGCACCGTCACGATGAAAATGGCTCATTGAATACCGGTGGGCCGCCTGGTGCTCGTCGGCACTGCTCCTCGTGCTGGGTCGCACTGGACTGATGACGGCGGTTCGCACGAGCGCCGGGGACTGAAGCATCGGGCGCGCAAGGAAACTCGGACGGTCCCGATTCCGCCCCGGCTGGTCGAGCTGCTCTTGGGCACACGTCGAGAATCACGGTGTCGGGCCGGACGGTCGGTTCTTTCGGGGTCTGCACGGTGGGCCGCTCTCCGAGTCGGTTTACGACCGCTGGTGGAAGCTCGCCAGGGAAAAGGCGCTGACCGAATCGCAGGCCGTCTCGCCGCTCGTCCGCCGTCCCTATGACCTACGTCACGCGGCAGCCTCACTCTGGCTGAATGCCGGCGTCCCGCCGACCGAGGTCGCCCGGCGCCTGGGCCACGGCGTAGCCGTCCTGCTCCGGGTCTACGCCAACTGCATCGACGGGGGAGAGGCCACCGTCAACGACAAAATCGGGAATGCCCTCAGGTGACCGGTTGTTACTCGCAGGGCTGCGCCGGGTGGGCAGAGCGGCACGACTGAAAGGCGATGGCGCTTCGTGAGTGATCCGATGAACTTTCTCCGGGACCTCGATCGACAGGCGCGCGAGCGTGAGCAGTGGCGTATCGAGTCCGACCGGATGATGGACGACATCGCAGAGGCTACGGCCGCGCGGGCAAACGAGGAGGCAGAGCGCCACGAGCGGGCTGAGCAACGTGAGACGAAACTCCTAGAGCAGAACGCTGCCTTGACGAAGCAGTTCTCGGACTTCGTGTCGAAGGTCGAGCGTGACCGGGCTGACGACCAGCAACGGCTTGAGCGCGCTGAGCAGAGGGAGCTTGAGGCTCTCGGGGTGGCCAAGGACAGCAAACGTGTGGCTTGGATCTCCGCGACGGTCGCGATCATCGCTCTGCTGGTTGCGATCGTTGCGATCGTTGTCCCCCTGATCTGGCCCGCAAACGAGATGCGCGCACCGGTGGTAACGCCTTCTGCTGCCGTGCCAGCGCCCACCAGCGCTCCTGCTGCACCTTCCGCTTCTCCAAGCTCGTCTGAGGACGCTGGCAGGTCGTCTGGTTCACCCTCGCCCTCGGCGTCCTGAGACATCGGGCGAGTCTGGTGGGCGTGGGCAGATAGTGGGCCGTTCACCGAACGGCGCGAGCGCAGCTTGGAGGACCAGCAGCTCAGAGGCACTGAGGCGGCTAAGATCGCCGACGCCCTGTAAATCCGTCGCGAAAACTGCGGAGGTTCGAATCCCCTCCCAAGCCCTCAGGTTCGAGATCGGCACCCGACCAGCAGGAGTGCTGCCGGGGTCCGTTGTTGTCCCCGCGTACGGGCGCCTCGCCTCGGCCCGCCTCGGTGATCAAGAGGAAGCGTCACAGTTGATCTCGACGATGACGCAATCCTCCTGATCACCCGGCCGGGGTGAGCCGGGGTCGAGCCGGTAGCGGGGAGCTTTCGTTGAGCCGAGTGCAGTAGGCGAGAGTGGTGTCGTCGTAGGTCTTGCCGCGTGGCCACCTTGTGCCGTACGGGTCGCTTGCCTCCGCGGTCCGAACCCGTCGGATAATCCCGGCCGGCCCTTCCGCGTCGAGTAGCGCGAGAACCTCGGGCCAGTCCGCGAGGCGAAACCGGTCAGCAAGTCGGCTGGCACCGTCGCTCAGCAAGGCTGCGGATGCAAGGTCATAGACCGGCCGACTTCCGGTAAGAGCCTCCGAGGCTGCTCGTGGGTCGCCTGCGGCTACCCAGAACCCGCCAGGCTGGTTTCGATGGCGTCGCATGGTTTCGATGTACTCGCGGCGGGCCTGGTGGTGTTCAGGGGTGTCGTTGACGGCGGAATCCATGGCGGCCCGGTATCGGCGGCCGACTTCCGCCTCCCGGCTGTCGGTGATGACGAGCGGATCGCCCCCGCGTTGCTCCAGCACGAGGACGGAGTCCGCGAGCACCAGATAGTCCGCGCGATCATCAGTGATTCGGAGCATGACCACCGTGGCGGACGGGCTGCTCGGGTCGTTGATGTCGCAGGTTCCACGATGGCTATCGGCTACCTCCTCTATGGCGTCGGCCAAGAGGGCCGTGAGGTCGTCGCCGGCTTCAGGACCCAAGCGGGACAGCAGCGCTCCGCCGAGCCGGCGGGTGTACCAGGCCACACCGTGGGAGCAGGTCGAGGTGGTGCCTGAAAGGCCAGCGCCGTCCAGCAGCACGACTGCGTTCGGGACGCTGCCCGTGAAGTCCTCGTTAGGCTGGTCGTGCTTCCCGGGGCTCGTCGCCATCGTGACCTGCATGGTTGCCTTCCTCCAGCCGGTAGAACGGCGTCAGGGTCTTGACCTCGCGAGGTTCGTTGGTGCCCGCGTCGTACTCAGTGCCAACAAGCACGGAGAAGTTGGCTGTGTTGACCTGGGCGAAGAGTTCAGTGAGCTGGGTGCAGATCAGGTGGACCACGCCAAGCGAACCGGGCGGATGGATGCCCGTGAAGACGACGAGCGATCCGAGGCCGTCGGGACGGGGAAGCCGGCCAAGGTAGGCCACGTCGGAGGCGGTCGGCGGGTCCTGGTCCTGGCCGGAGCGATAGACGATGCCCGTGGCCCGGTCGACGAGCGTCCAGGGTCCGTCGCTGGCTCGCTCGAACTGCAAGAGCGGATCCTGGGCGAGCACCTGAGCGACCGCATCGGAGATGCGTGGACCGCAGATCACCACCAGGTTCGGGCGGTTGAGGTCGATGTCTCCGCCGACCGGGACATGCTCGAAGGAGGGTTCCAAGCCCAGGCCGCGTGCAAGTTCGCCGAGCCGTTGCGCGGCGGCAACGTCTTCGATGGCGACGACCGGTCGGGCTCTGATCGCTTCTTCCTTGAGGGGCGTGGCGATGGAGACTCGGCCCATCCCGAGGAAGGCGCCTTCGGGCGCGGGGCCACCGTGGCGGATCTGGTGGATTCGACCGCGCGTCAGCCCTACCTCTTGCGCGATGTGTGCGTATGACATGCCTGATTCGTGAAGTTCTTGGATGACGCGCCGACGCAGGCGGGCCAGCTCGGTGACCTCCACCTGAGCTGCTGCCATACGGGTTGTCGCCTCCCGTAACAGCTCGAACGGGTCACGTATGGCGGCAATCCTGTCCACTTCGCCCGGCATGTCGGTCCTTGTGATAGATGTCAGGGCGTCGAGCCCCCTTGACGCTCCAACCGTACCGACCCTAGCGTGATGTCTATTCCCCTAGACGAGCGAGGCGACCGCCCCGAGTGATCTGTCTAGGGGGATAGACGGGAGTGCTCGTGATCTCCGGGGTCGTGTCGATTGTGTTCGGTGGGCTGGTGCCGGGCTTCCTGCTCGGGTTGCTCGCGTTCCGGGTCAAGTCCCGCTGGTGTCCCCGCTGCGGCGAGTCCACCCTGGCCATGCCGCCGGTGGAGCAGGACAGATGAGCGACCGCGGCGAGGTGCCGATCGGGCGGCGGATGGCGGAGCTGCGGGCACGGCGGGGCATGAGTCAGCAGGTCTTCGCCGACCGGATCGGCAGGTCGAAGAGCTGGGTCGACAAGGTCGAACGAGGCGTACGCACCCTCGACCGGCTCTCCGTCATCGAAACCGTCGCCGCCGCCCTCGGCGTCACCCCGACCATCCTGCTCACCGGCAGGCCCCGCCGGGAAACCGTCACCGACACCGAAGCCGCCGTGGAACGCATCCGCGCGGCGCTGGCCCGCCACGACCCACCCGACGCCGACAGCCCGACGGCGCGGCAGCTCGACGACCAGGCCGGGTACGCCTGGACCGCCTACCGCAACGGCCACCACCCGCAGGTCCTGCGCACCCTGCCCGACCTGCTCGCCGCCACCCGGCACACCGGCCACGCCGAGACGGCAGCCGACCCGCCCGTCCGCGTCTACCGGCTCACCGCCCAGACGCTGGTCAAGCTCGGCAAGCCCCACCTCGCCTGGCTGGCCGCCGACCGCGCCATGACCGCCGCCACCGGCGACCCGCACCGCACCGGCCTCGCCGCCGTCTCCCTCGCCCAGGCCCTGCGCGCCCTGCACCGGGGACGCCTCGCCCAGGCCGCCGCGCTCACCGCCGTACGCCAGATTGACCCGGCGGCGGCGCACGACCGCCCGCCGGACCCCGGCCTCACCGGGACCCTGCTCATCGAAGCCGCCCTCGCCGCCGCCACCTACCGCGACGCCCCCACCGCCCACGACCTCACCGAACGCGCCGCCCACCTCGCCGCCACCTACGACGGCCAGCATCAGCCCGACAACGACGGCACCGCGTTCGGCCCCACCACCGTCATCCTCGCCCGCGCCCTGGTCGCCACCCGCCTCGGCGACCATCATCACGCCGTCATGCTCCACCGCCACGCCACCGACGGCGAGGGCTGGCGCATGCTCCCCGCCGAGCACCGGGCCGCCCACCTCATCGACATCGCCCGCGCCCACCTCGACCTGGGCGACCCGCGGGCCGCCGGCCGCGCCCTGACCGCCGCCGACCGCATCGCCCCCGCCGAGGCTCGCACCCGCCCCGCCGCACGCGCCGCCCTCACCGCCATCCTGCGCACCGGCACCACCGCCGCCGACGTCGCCCGCCTCGCCGCCACCATCGGCCTCACCCAGCAATAGGCAACCGCCGGACCGCGCCGCGCCGCTCGTGGGCCCGCCAGTTCGGCGATCCCGCCCAGGGATGCTGCGCGTGTCGTCGGCGGTTCGCGCTGCCCTGATGAAGCGTCGTCACTCGGTCCGGGAGTGCGGCTGGGCGTGGGTGATGTCGTATTCGACTCAGCTCCCTATGCACCGTAGGAGCCGTCCGCCGGGGCAACGCCAATGGACGGATCGGGCGAACGGTTCAAGGCGTGACGGCGGCCCCGGGCGACAGCCAGCCCACCGGCCGTCGATCGGGTGGAAACACGGGGTGAAGTCCGACGGAACTCCACCTTTTCCACGGATTCGAATCGGCGAGCGGCGCCGTGACGCCCAGCCTCGCGAAGATGAGCGGCACCGACGCGCGCGGTTTGGTCCAGCGCGGATACGATGCGTTGTCGCACCACTACCGGGCTGGCGATGCCGTGGACGGCTATTGCGTCCCCTGGCTCGGCGGTCCCGCCGCCATGTGGTGGAGTCACGCCGACGGGCACGCCCTCGTCAGGGCCCAGCTACCTCCAGCCTGACGAGTCGCCAGGCAGAGGTGCCGCCATGTCGGGCAGGTGGCGGTATCCCGGCCGCCGGATACCGCC